>DASVCM010000498.1:0-3424 GCA_036381635.1 Lacipirellula sp. | reverse complement strand
AACTGAACGAACGAACGACTTTTGCCCGCCGAACGGAGTTTTCTCGTTGAGGCAATTTCCAAAACTCCCAAAAACCCTTCCAGGATTCACCTCGAGGCTCACCAATTACCTCTCACCACTCACCGCCCGCCATGCCCGTCGACCTCGCCAACCTCGCCAGCGATCCCCCGCGACTGTTCAACCAGCTCGCCCAGGACCTCGTCCAGCGCGGCGAGTTCCATCGCCTGTTCGACCTCCGCCTTGTGCAAGAACGCCAGCGTCTCGGCCTGCCGCTCGATCGCCGTACGCCGATCGACGATGTCGAGGAGCCGCTTCGCTCGCAGCTCGAAACCGGCTACCTCGCCGCCTGCCGCGAGGTGGGCGAGCTGCTGCTGGAAGCCGGCCGATTCCGCGAAGCCTGGATGTACCTTCGGCCCGCCGGCGACAAGCTCGCCCTCCGCCAGCAACTCGCCAAGGTCGTGCTCGACGACGACCGGGCTGACGAGCTGATCGAGCTCGCCCTGTTCGAAGCGGTCGATCCCGAGCGCGGCTATGCCTGGCTGCTCGGCCGCAATGGCACATGCAACGCCATCACCACGCTCGACGGCATGACGCCGCAACTTAGCGCCGCCGATCTCCGAGCCTGCGCTGCGGTCCTCGTCCGCCATGTCTATCGAGAGCTTCACGGCAACCTCCGCGGCCATCTCAATCGTCTCAAAGGCGAAGCGCCGGCAAACCTCGGCGTCGTGGAGCTCATCGACCAGCACCCCGAGCTGCTGGCCGGCGGCAATTATCATCTCGACGTCTCGCACCTCTCGAGCACCATGCGCTACGCCCGGCTGCTGACCGAACCGTCGCTCGTGACCAAGGCCCTCGAAATGGCCGAGTACGGCACGCGGCTCCCCAAGGATCTGCAGTACCCCGGCGAACCGCCGTTCGAAGACCAGTTCGCCACGCACCGCCTGCTCCTCCAAGCGACCCTGGGCCGAAACATCGAAGAAGCCCTCGCGTACTTCGCCGGGCGAGCACCCGCTTCAGCGGCGCCTGAGAACGAGGCTCCCGCTCCAGCGGCGCCCGAGCCCAACCAAACCGCGATCGAAACCTACCTGATCCTGCTAACCCGCATCGGCCGCCCCGCCGAAGCGCTCGCCGCCTACGCCGAGTTGGTCCCCAAAGACCTGGAGCTCTCGCCACATGCCCCCACACTCCTGGAACTCGCCGCCGCCAGCGAAAACTGGGAGCTGTACGACCAAATCGTCGCCCAGCGCGAGGACCCAATCGCCTACGCCGCCGGCATCCTAACCAGATCCCCCTCCCTCGAAGGGAGGGGCTAGGGGAGGGATTAAAACGGGTCGAGAGCCTAGAGTCGAGAGCCGAGCAGTACAGCATCACCATTCTCTGGCTCTCGACTCTCGACCCTCGACTCTCGACCCCTATCCAGCATCCAGCACCCGTGTCCATCAGCGACTCCACCGCCGAGCGTTACACGGCCCACGACCCCGACGTGCGGCTCATGCTTCGCGTCCGCGACGACGACGCCGCGGCGTTCGAGGAGTTGATGCTCCGCTATCAGAACCGCGTCGTCTCGCTGCTCGCCCACCTGACGCGGCATCAAGACATCGCCGAGGACCTCGCCCAGGACGTATTCTTGCGCGTCTACCGCGCCCGCAAAAAATACGTCCCCGGCGCCAAGTTCTCGACGTGGCTGTTCACGATCGCCCACAACGTCGCGGCCAACGCCCGGCGCACGCTTGCTCGCCGCCATGAAGTGCAGCCGGCGCCGCAACCGGGCGGCGGCGACAGCGGCGCCAACGCGCTGGAGGCCGCCGCCGTCGCCGCCAGCGGCCTGATGCCCGCGCGGCAGATCGAAAAGCTCGAACTGCGCGACGTGGTAAACATGGCCGTCGCCGCGCTCAGCGAGCGCCAACGCGAAGCGGTGCTGCTCAACAAGTTCGAACACCTCAGCTACGAAGAAATCGCCGAAGTCATGCAACTGACGCCCTCGGCGGTGAAGTCCTTGCTTACGCGAGCCCGCGCCAACCTCCGCGACGTGATTGAACCCTACCTGCAACAAGGCGTGAAAGCCACCGGCTCCGCCGGTGGACCACCGAGCGTAGGATAATCCGACCTGATTCGTCCACCGGCGTAGCCGGTGGCTTTAAACACTCTCGATGTCCGACCCCCTCACCAACGACGAGCACCGCCTCGAAGAGATCGTCGCCTATCTCGACGGCGAACTCCCTGCCGAGGAAAGTGCGCGCGTCGAACGGCAACTCGCCTCCGACGAGTCCTATCGCCGCCAATTGCAGGGCGTCGAGCGCGCTTGGAAAGCCCTCGACGAGCTGCCGCGCATGACCGTCGGCGATCAGTTCTCGCGGACCACCATGGCGCTGACCGTCGAGGCCGCTCGCGCTGAAGTGCATGAGCGAACCAGCGCGCTGCCCGTGCAAAAACGCCGCGGCCGTCTGGCCGCGTGGTTCACCGCGGCGGTGGCGGCGCTGCTGGGCTTTCTCGTCGTCCGCATCGCCCTGCGGCAGCCGGAGCGGATGCTGCTGGCCGACCTGCCGGTGATCGACAACGTCGATGTCTACTCGCAAATTGACGATCCCGATTTTCTGCGACGGCTCCAATCAGAATTCGGCCCGGCCCTGGCCGAGCTCGGCGGCAAACCCGACGACCCGCCGGCAGGCGTCGCCCGATTGGATGCGACGACGCCTGGTGACGGACGGGAAGATTGGCTTCAGGGTCTGGATGCGCTCGAACGAACGAACCTTCGCGCCAAGTACAACCGCTTCCGCGAGCTGCCCGAGCGCGAGCAGCAGCGCCAGCGCGCGCTGCACGATCAAATCACAAGCTCGCCAGACTCCGCCGAACTCCAGCGGACGATGTTCGTCTACCACGAATGGCTCCGCGGCTTGTCGCCGGCGCGGCAATTCGAGCTGCGCGGCATGCCGCCGGACGAGCGCGTGCAAGCCGTCGCCCGCTGGGCGGAAGAGCTGCGCGACGACGCTTTGTTCACGCTCTCCGAGGAAGAGCTCCGCGAGTTCTTCCGGCAGATGCGCGGACCGTTCAACGACCTCGTACGAAGCGCCGCGCGGGAGGCGTTCACAAGCCCCGACCGGCGCCGTCCTGGCCGGGCCGGCGAACCCATCGTCAATCTGCAGCGCGCGCTAATCAGGCAATTTACAGCGGGCATGGCGCAGCGAGGCGAGTTTCAGACCTCACTGCTGGAGGCGCTCCCCGCGCGGACCCGCGAGCCGTTTGAGCAGTTGCCGCCCCGCGACAAAGTCGAACGCGTAATGGCCTGGCGTCGCCAGGCCGAAGCCCTCCAGGGCCAGGTCTCCGAACAGGAGCTGGAACGGTTCTTCGCCGAGGAGCTGGATCCCGAGACTCGCGCCGAGCTGCTCAGCCTGCCGCCGGGAGAAATGCAACAATCGCTTCGCCG
>DASVCM010000497.1:0-3309 GCA_036381635.1 Lacipirellula sp. | reverse complement strand
CCACGGCCTACTGCCTACTGCCCACTTCGTTAGTACGTCAGGATCGCATCGATCAGGAAGCTGTCCTCGTCGAGGCCCGCCCCTGGCGACCAGTCCTGGCGGATTTCGGGCCGCAGGACCAGGTTGCTCAAGAGGTGGAAGTTGAACCCGCCGGTCACCTCGTTGAACGACACGCCGTCGGCCTTCCACCATTCGGCCCGGCCGCCGGCCGAGACGAAGTCGTTGATCTTGTAGATCAGATACTGGTTGATGCCGATCGTATCGTACTGGCTCACGCCGGGGTTGTCGGTCCGCAGGTAATCGCTCTGGAAGATGTACTCCAGCCGCTGGGTGAGCGACATGGTGATCACCACCGAGTGCTGGTAGCTGTCGTCACTGCCGCCGTCGCGCCAGCCGAAGTTGCCGAAGGTGCTCATGTACGTGAGCGTAATGTCCTCGGCCAGGTCGGTCGAAAAGCCGCCGATGCCGGTGTTGCCGCTGTTGAGCTGATCAAACCCGGTGTCCCAGCCGGCGCTCCAGCCGCTGTAGAGCGTGAGGTTCTCAAACCCCGTATAGGTCGCCAATGCGCCGGTGTGGGTGAACGGCTCGCTGTTGTACATCGTGTAGCTGTGCGAGCGGAAGAAGTTCCCGGTCACGGGGATCACTTCGTAGCCCACCGGCGTGAAGAAGTGACCGACCTTCACCGACAGATCGCCCGAGGCGATCTCGCCGTAGGCCTGCGGGATGGCCCAGCCGTACTCGCCGTGGTCCAAGGAGGCGTCCCACGAGCCGAAGCCGCGGACTCCCGCATTGGGGTTGCCGAAGGCCTGGGTCTTCTGGGCGTCGGTGCCGTACATCACGTCGACCCGTCCGCCGATCGCCGGTCCGCAGTGGCCGTCGGCGGCGCGGCCCAGGTAGAACCACTGCTGGCCCAGGTGGAAGTGATCGGGAACGTCGTCGAACGAGAGCAGGTCGTTGTAGGCCTGCGAGAGCGGGACGTTGTTGTCCATGTAGACGCCTTCGGTCCAGCCGCCGACTTCCAGCCCGCTGCCGTCGGCGCCGATGAGCGACGCCAAGGACAGCCCCTCGAGGCCGCCCAGGTAGCCGTCCGAGCAAAGGCCGCCGGCGCAGCCGCACGCGTTGCCGCAGCCCATGTCGCAGCATGAGTCCTCGCAGCCGCAAGCGGGCTCGCAACAGTCGCTGGCGAAGGCGACGCCGCTTACGTTGTTGTCATACGACCACCCGCTCGTCTCGGCGAGTACAGGACTCGCTCCGAGCGCCAGCGCGGCGATCCCGACTCTCCATGTCCGAATCTTCACCTGATAGCTCCTTCTGCTTTCGCTTGCGCTCAGGACTCAGCTCCCAACCGAGCCGCGGCGAAGCAACGTCTTATTTGGCGATTCACGCACCCCCGATTCGCAAGCGCGCTCGGGGCCAGTCCTCGCGAGAGAATCCATCCGCCTCGCAATCATCTATCGACGGACCGTTTGACTTCGGTGGAGCTTGCACCGGGTCAAACCCGCGTTTTCCGCCGCGGAAACCCGCGATTCTGAGAAACCTTGACGGTTGAATCAGTCGTCAGGCGATAAGAAAACCGCCGCCGCGAGCGCGAGCTAGCGAACCCCAATCAGAGGGATGATCCAGCCGCGCAAAAGAGCACCGGAAAAGTCCGCGCAAGTTGCCGCGCGGCGCGGAAGGCGGCTAGTGCGCACCGTGCGCTTCGCCGGCTTCCCAACGGTCGACGCGCCACGGCCGGCCTTCCCGTTCGTAAGCCCTTGCGCGAACGAGTTGCAATTCAACGTGCCGGTGGCCCCCGGCGCGTGAATCTTCAACGCCAAACCGCAACGCGACAATGGCCCGGCCGCCGTCAAACACCGGCGGAGAAACACTTTCCAGCACCCCGGGATCCTTCTGGCCGGCTAGCGCTTGCGTGAGCACGTCGTTGCGAAGACCATGGACGATCAACTGATTGATTTGCTCAGGAGTCGCCTTCTGATGGCCCGTACCGACGGCGACCGGTACATACCCTGACAGCGATTCTCGCGTCATCAGCGCGCGGGCCTCCGGGATGCGGCCGGCGGCCAAGGCTTCAAGCCACTCGTTTGCGGCCTCGACGGCCTGACGCTCGAGGAGCGTGTCGCGAACCGATCCGCGGACCAGCGACGCCGCGACGCAGCCGAGCGCCAGCGCCATGGCCATCCGCGCCAGGAGGGCGCCGGTGAGGACGCCCTCGGACTTGCGAATGTTGGCCAGCGCAACCAGCGCGACGCCGACCGCAGCTACCGGAAAAATCAGGAACAGCGGCCCGACGAACGTCAGCAGCGACGCCAGCCCAAGCAGCAGGGCGATGATCGCCGCGCCGCTCACCTGGCTATACTTCGCATCGTCAGCGGTAAGTTCTGCTGGTTCTTGCAAGGCCAGAGATCAGGGTTCAGAGTTCTGAGTTCAATCCTTCAGCGAGCCGGGAACGTAAATGACCGGCGCAACCGCGGGTTACTACTTACTCAAATCCGGAAACGCGTCCCCGTAGGTCGCTTTTCCCGCGCTAAACATGGGCCGCGCCAGGTTCAAGATGGTCTGCTGCGCCCACGGCGCTCCGTCCTCGACCTTCCACACCCCGGCCTTTATCGGAATATACAACGCATACGCGGCAAAGCTGCTGAACATCACCGCCACCACCAACCCTATCAGGATGCCGCCCGCCATATCAAGCGGCCGGATAAACCGCATGCGCACCCGCGAGCTGCGGTCGGCGATGATGCGAAGCGCCGTAACCGCCAGAAAGTAGACGCCCCAAATCGAGGCGAACCAAAAGGCCCACTCATTCTCCGGGCTGGGCTTAGCTTGATCGATAACGAATCCGCCCAGCACCGGCCCCCAATGCCAGGCCAACAGGCCCCCGAGCATCACGCACAGAAGCGTAATGGCATTGCTCCACAGGCCTTCGTTCACCGTCATGGCGATGCCGGCGAACAACACGAACAGCAGTAGGATGGCGACGTAGGTCATATGGAAAGGCGATTTAATCTGAGTTCGTTTTAACCACGAAACACACGAAAGACACGAAAAAGTTCGGAGGAATTGTGCGCAGCAGTCGCGCGACTTAGCGTTCGATATCCAGCATCAAGCATCAAGCATCAAGCATCGAGCATCGAGCATTAAGCATTAAGCATCAAGCGTCCTTTATCCGTTTCGTGTGTTTCGTGGTTCCCAAAGTTCCCGAAAACTACTTCAAGACGCGTTGCAGTTCCTGGAGCGAGGTGATTCCCTTCGCCACGAGCAGAATCCCCTCCTCCTGCAGCGAGCGTTGGCCGTCGGCGCGGGCCGCCT
>DASVCM010000496.1:0-5396 GCA_036381635.1 Lacipirellula sp. | reverse complement strand
TGCCGAAATGGCCGGTGGCGTATCCGGCCTGTTGGAGCATGCGCGGAACCGACGGCGCCGCCGGATCGAGCCAGTCGCGCATGCCGCGGCGGGCGTTCTCCTGCCGCGAGGCGATGAACGAGGTGACGCCCCAACGGGCCGGGTACTGCCCGGTGGTCAGCGCCACGCGCGACGGCGAGCAGATCGGCGAGTTGACGTAATACTGCGTGAAGCGGATCCCCTCGTCGGCCAGGCGATCGATGTGGGGCGTCCGCGGCCGCTCGTCATTGAAATAGGGAAAGTCGGCGAAGCCCGCGTCGTCGATGAGCACGACGACAATGTTGGGCCGCTCGGCGGGTTCATCGGCCGTGGCGGCGCCGGCAACAAGGCAAACCAGTGCCATCCAGAGGGCCGCGCCGCATGCCGTGCGGCGCTTCAAGCGATCAAACATCGTTTCCATTGATTCTCCGCGTATCATGCTGCAGCCGCGCGCCAGAATGGGCGCGCGTCTCTTTCACAGCGGCCATCGACTCGCAAGAAAGTGGCCGCTCCGAAGCGACCCGCCGGTCGCGAAGGCGTCTGTCCATGGTAATCTAGCGGGGCCAACTCTTCACCACCTTTGAAACCCGGCAATACGCGGGCGCGATGCCATGAGAAACCTGCACACGCGTCGTGGCGAACTTCATCTTCGGCTCAGAATGCACCCCGTCGCGGGTGCGCTCCTGTCCGCGAGTTTGCTCGTGTTGACCTTCATGCGAGCCGCGGCTGATACCTCGGACCGCGGTGCATCCCTAGCGGACGGCTATCAGGAAGTCGCCGAGCGATTGGAAAAGTTCATCGCGGGAGAGCGGCAAGCCAAAAACCTCCCCGCCGTCTCGATCGCGCTGGTGGATAACAACCGCATCGTCTGGTCCGCCGGATTCGGCTCGCAGGACGCCGCCGGCAATCAGCCGGCCACGAGCGGCACGGTTTACCGCGTCGGCTCCGTGTCAAAGCTGTTCACCGACATGGCGGTGATGCAGCTTGTCGCCGCGGGGAAAGTGGACCTCGACGCGCCGGTGAAGAGATATCTGCCCGACTTCGCGCCGAAGAACCCGTTCGACGTCGAGCCGACCGTGCGGCAACTGATGAACCATCGCTCGGGGCTGGTGCGTGAGACGCCCGTCGGCAGCTACTTCGATGATTGTGAGCCGTCGATCGCCGATACGGTCCGCTCGCTCAATGAAATGAAACTCGTGCATCGACCCGGGACCGTCACCAAGTATTCCAACGCCGCGGTGACCGTTGCCGGCTACATCGTTGAAAAGGTTTCCGAACAACCGTACGAACAATATGTGCAGGAGAACTTGCTCGGCCCGATGCAGATGGAATCGAGCGCGTTTCGGCCGAACGAGCGAATCAACGACAAGCTGGCCGACGCCTGGATGTGGGCGCGGCATCTGCCGCGGTTTGCAGCGCCGAAGTTTGCGCTTGGCACCTTGCCGGCCGGCAACCTGTATTCAAGCGTTGACGATCTGGGCAACTTCTTGATCACGATTTTCAACGACGGCGATTTTTACGGCGAGCGAATTATCCCGGCTGACGCGCTTCACGCCATGCTCCAGCGGCGAAAGTCGGACGCCGGCGACTCGCTGGACTACGGCGTCGGCTTTCGCTTGGGCGAGCTCGACGGACATCGCACGTTCGGCCACGGCGGCGCGGTGTACGGCTTCGCCACGCAGGTGACGGGGCTGCCGGAGGAGAAGCTGGGCGTGGCCGCGGTGGTGGCTGTCGATTGCGGCAACGGATTCACGCGGCGGCTGTCGGAATACGCCCTGCGGCTGATGCTCGCCCAGCGCGAGGGCAAGCCGCTGCCGGAAATCGAGACGACCGAGCCGCTGCCGCCGGGCGCGGCCGACAAGCTGGCCGGCGTCTACAAGTCGGAGGGTGAAACGATTCGCTTGGAGGCGCTCGACAACAAGCTCTACCTTTACCACGACAACGGCAGCCGCGAGGTGCGCGCTCTCGATGACAAGTTCACCGCGGACGATCTGCTTGGATTGGGTCCGGCGATCGAACCATCGGACGATTACACAGCGGTGACGATTGGCGAGAAGTCTTACCAGCGACAGCCCGCCAAGCTGCCGCCGGCGTGCCCCGAGAAGTGGCGCGGGCTGATCGGCGAGTACGGCTGGGATCACAACATTCTTTACATCTATGAGCAGGACGGGCGGCTCTGGGCGCTGATCGAATGGTTCGACTATTACCCGCTGACCGAGATGAGTGAGAACGCCTTCGGGTTTCCGAACACGGGCTTGTATCCGGGCGAGCAAATCGTGTTCATGCGCGACGAGCAGGGCAACGCCATCGAAGCCCTCGCCGCGGGCGTGAAGTTCCCGCGGCGGAACTTCGGCTCGTTCAAGGACGGAGTGTTCCGCGTGCGGCCGACGCGGCCAGTGGAGGAGCTCAAGGCCGAGGCTCTCGCCGCGGCGCCGCCGAGCGAGGCCCGGCCGTTCCGCAAACCCGACCTGATCGACGTCACATCGGTCGATCCGTCGATCAAGCTCGACATCCGCTACGCGAGCGCGGACAACTTCCTGCAGACGAAGATTTACGCTTCGCCGCAAGCCTTCCTCCAGCGGCCGGCAGCCGAGGCGCTGGCCCGTGTGCAGCAGGCCCTGAAGCCGCAGGGCTACGGCCTGCTGGTTTACGACGCCTACCGTCCGTGGTACGTCACCAAGCTATTTTGGGACGCCACGCCGGATCATCTGCACGCCTTCGTCGCCGACCCGTCGCAGGGTTCGCGGCACAACCGGGGCTGTGCGGTGGATTTGACTCTGCTGAATTTGGCCACCGGCGAGCCCGTCGAGATGCCGGGCGTTTATGATGAAATGTCACACCGCTCGTATCCGCTCTACCCGGGCGGCGAGGGCCGGCAGCGCTGGCATCGCGATTTGTTGCGCCGGGCGATGGAGCGCGAAGGATTCTCGGTGTACGAGGTCGAGTGGTGGCACTTCGACTACAAGGACTGGCGGCAGTACCCGATCGTCAATCAGCGTTTTGAGGAACTGGAACCGGCGGAAAATCCTGCCGGCTAACCAGGCACTCAAGTTTATCGGGGTGGCACGCCCTGAGGTTTGCCGCAGGGCGTGGCGAAGCAGCGCTGAACCGCGCCCTTCGACAGACAGGATTATGCATCTGCTTACAGCCCCAAAGGGGCGAAAGTTAATAGCCAGGGGCGCAAGCCCCTGGTAGGGTCGTGTATCAGTTACGTAAGCCCCAACGGGGCGGCAGTGCGACAGCCCAAGCCTACTGCCGCCCCCTTGGGGCTTACGGTGGTAACTCCGATGCGAGCCAGGGGCTTACGCCACTGGCTATTGACTGTCGCCGCGTTGCGGCTTGGATGGCGTGCCACGCAACTTGAAGTCTTTTACGAATACATTGCATGAAGACCGTGAATGCGATCGCCGTTATCGGCGCCCTGATATGTTCATTCAATGCTTCGAGAGTCCCCGGGGCTGATACGGGTGCGCAGCAGCCAAAGCTCCGCGTGCCGGACGGCTTTACCATCGAACTCGTCGCCGGGCCGCCGCTCGTCTCGCGGCCGATCGTCGCCGCGCTGGATCACGACGGCCGGCTGTATGTGGCCGAGTCCTCCGGCTCGAACGACCCCGTGGAGCAGCAGCTCGCCGAGCGGCCGCATCGCATCGTGCGGCTGGAGGACGTCGACGGCGACGGCACATTCGATAAGCGCACCGTGTTCGCCGACCGGATGATGTTCCCGGAGGGGGCGATGTGGATGGACGGCTCGCTGTACGTCGCCGCGCCGCCGAGCATTTGGAAGCTCACCGATCGTGACGGCGACGGCGTGGCCGAGGAGCGGGTCGAGTGGTTCCAGGGCGGGACGCTTACGCACTGCGCGAACGATCTGCACGGGCCGTACGCCGGGCCGGATGGTTGGATTTACTGGTGCAAGGGGGCGTTCGCTGAGCAGACGCACGAGGTGAACGGCCGGCCGTGGACCAGCCGCGCGTCGCACATCTTCCGCTGCCGGCCCGACGGATCGGGACTCGAGCCGGTGATGACCGGCGGGATGGACAACCCGGTGGACGTGGTGTTCACGCCCGCGGGGGAGCGGCTGCTGTCGGCGACGCTGATCCAGAAGAACGGCCGCCGCGACGGGCTGCTGCACGCCATCTACGGCGGCGTGTACGGCAAGCAGCACGGCGTCCTCGACGGCCACCCTCGCACCGGCGAGCTGATGCCGGCGATGGTGGTGCTGAGCCCGACCTCGCCCTGCGGATTCGAACGGTACGAGTCGGACGTTTTTGGGGCCGAGTACCGCAACAATTACTTCGCGTGTCACTTCAACACGCGCAGCGTCTCGCGGCACATCCTGCAACCGGCAGGCAGCACGTTCGCAAGTGCCAACAGCGACTTTGTCACGTCCGACAATGTGGACTTCCATCCGACCGACGTGCTGATGGACGCCGACGGCAGCCTGCTGGTAATCGACACCGGCGGGTGGTACAAGCTCTGCTGCCCGACGTCGCAACTGTGGAAGCCGGATGTGCTGGGGGGAATCTATCGCGTTCGCCGCGCGGGGGCTGAGCCGATCGACGATCCGCGCGGGACGCAGATTGATTGGCCTAAGCAGAGTGTGTCGCAATTGTGGGAGCTGCTGGCCGACGATCGGCCGGCGGTTCGGCGGCGAGCGAGCGAGACGTTCGCCGGCCGACGCGACACGGCGGAGATGGCAGAGTTTCTCGCCCGGTTAGAAGGGGAGGGCGAGGCTCCCGCCGAGCCGGAACCTGGCGCCCGCCGCACGGCTCGGCGCTCGGCCCGCCCTCCCGGCTCAATGCTGGACGGCGTCTGGGCGCTCGTGCGGTTGGAAACGGAGGCGTCGCAGGCGCTCGTGCGGCAGTTGCTGTCTCATCCAAGTCAGCAAGTGCGTCACGCGGCCGTGCATGGCGTGAGCCTGCAGCGCGACGCCGCAGCCGTGCCACAGTTGCTAAAGATCCTGCGCGACGATGCAGCGCCGGTGCGTCGCGTCGCGGCCGAAGCGCTCGGCCGGATCGGCGACAAGTCGACCGTGCCCCCTTTGCTTGCTGCCGCAGCGAAGGCGGACGACCGCGTTCTGCAGCACTCGATTATCTACGCGCTGATCGAACTGGCCGACGCGGCGGCGACGGCGACGGGCGTTGGCAGCGATAACCCCCGCACGGCCGCCGCAGCGCTGATCGCGCTCGATCAAATGCCCGGCGGCGGCCTTCGCGCCGAACTGGTCACGCCGCTGCTGAACTCGCCGGACGACGGCGCTCGCCACGCGGCGCAGTGGCTGGCGTCGCGACATCCCGAGTGGGGCGGCGAACTGGCCCAGTGGTTTGGCGAACAATTGCGGTCGCTTAAAGATTCCCCCTCCGCGGCGGACGTAACGG
>DASVCM010000495.1:0-2252 GCA_036381635.1 Lacipirellula sp. | reverse complement strand
AGCTTCAGATAAAACGCATGCGCCTCGTACTCGCTGCCGTACCAGTGCCACCAATAGCCTTGCGGCAGGTCGAGCCAGGCCGTCTGGTTCTCGTCGTCCTGCTTTACATACTGCGAAAGATTTCGCATGACCATGTCGAGCATCTCTGCAGCGCGCTCATCGCCGCCGGCATCTGCAGCCCCGGCCTCTGGCCGGGGGTCGTCGGCGCCACGGTCGGCGTCGCCAAACGCGGGGGCGTTACCCCCGGGCAGAGCCCGGGGCTGCAAGTCGTAGTGCAGCGCCAGGCCGAAGGTGGCGAGGCTATAGACGGCCAGCTCGGCGCGATCCTGGTAAAGGTAGTCGCGCATGCGGCGGTGGGCTTTGCTGGCCTTTTCGGCGACGTCGGCATCTTCAGACCCGTCGGACGCCGGGGGCGGGGACGCCCCGGCTCGCTTGGCTTCGGTGAGGACCAGGTACACCAAGGCATCGAGATTATCGGCGTGGGGTTTGGCCTCTTTTTCCTTGTCACGAGGCTTACCGGCTTCGCGGTCGTAGTTGTCGAGCATTTCGAGCTGCTCGCGCTGGTATTGCTGCAGCCACTGGACGCCGCGCTCGACGACGCCCGGCACGATGGCCACGTCGTTTTGCCTGGCGATGACCAGCCCGCGGACGACGATCGCGGTCATGTGGGCCGTCGATCGTTCTTCCCAGCCGCTGAACCAGCCCCAGCCGCCGTCGTCGAGCTGCATCTCGGTGAGGCGATTGACGCCTGACTTTACGATTTCATTCAGCTTATCTTCATCGAACACCGGATTGCGGTCGTAGCGCTGCCACTGTTCGGCGCGCTCATCGGCGTCGCCAAGCTCCTGGGGATTAAGGTTCGTCTGCTTATTCTTGATTTCATTGAGATCGACGCCAATCTTCTGGAGTGTGCGCTGCGTGAGCACGGCCGGCAGGAACCGGTTGAGCGTCTGCTCAGTGCAGCCGTAGGGGTAATCGGCGAGATACGGAAGGGCGTCGACCATCGCCCCAGCGAGCGTCGGCGAGTACTGCACCACGAGCCGCGTTTGCTCGGGCCGCCGGTCCTCCGGGACGGTGAAGCGGAAGCCGCCGGTCTCAGCGTCGGGGCGGATGACGCCGCTGAACGCTTCCATCCGCAGCATGCCGTGGACAAGCACCGGAAACTTCATCTGCATCGCGTCGGACTCTTCGTCGGTCAGCGCGAGCATCCGCACGGTCGCTTCGCCTTCTTTGACTGCTTTCACGCGCCAATCGACGCGGGCCTCGCCATCGGCGGCGATCTCGACGGTTTTTTCCAGCGACTCGGGGCCTTCGAGCGAATCGCCTTCAAGCTCCAGCCGGACGCGGACCTGTTTGGACTCTTCAAGGTAGTTGTGAACGTTGGCGCTCAGCACGACTTCGTCGGTTTCGACGAAGAACCGCGGGGCCTGCATCCGCACGATGATGTTCTTCCGCGTGACGACCTCGGCCGAGCCCTCGCCGACGCGCGTGCCGTGGCTCATCCCCCAGACGTTGATTGACCAGGCGGTGAGATTCTCGGGCATCGTCAGCTCGACCTCGGCCATGCCGTCGGCGTCGGTCACTAGCGAGCCGACCCATAGGGCGGTATCGGCGAAGTTCTTTCGGATCGTCGGTTGCACGACTTCCGCCTCGCCGCCGGCAGCGCCGTCGGCGGTTACTGGGGCCTTGGTCTCAGCGGCCATTGCCGTGGCCGGCGCCATCGCCGGGACGGCCATTTCCGCGCTGAGCCGCATACGATCGCGCACGCCGCCGCCGAAGCCGCCCATCCGCCGCGAGATGCCGGATCGGGAGAAATAAGCGTCAAGGTTCTCCGTATCCGCCACGCTCTCGCCGAAGACGCCGAGGTTCTCCATCGCCTTCTCGTTCGGTTTGAGCACCGGGTGCTCGACGCGGCCGAGGTTCGTCTCGCTCTGCGGGCTGTGGCTTCGCTGCCACTTCCAGAAGAACTCGCGAATGTCGGGTACGTTGCTGCCGCCGGCGATGTAGTCGAGCGCCTTGTCGTAGATGGCCAGCACCGTCGAGCCGACCACCGGCTTGCCGTCCTTGCCGGTGAGCTTGAGCTGGATTTTGGCCTTTTGTCCCGGCCGGTAGGCGTCGGCCGACGGGAGCACCTCGACGTCGAACACCCGGGTCGACGGCGGCACGTAAATCTCGCGAACGGCGGTGTGGAACCGACCGCCGTGGACGGTCACCGCCTCGACGAAGAAGTTCGGCATATCGCGCTGCGTCAC
>DASVCM010000494.1:0-2624 GCA_036381635.1 Lacipirellula sp. | reverse complement strand
CGCGGACGAATCACGTTGACGCGAATATTCTCATGAGCCGCTCGATCGGGCAGAAAAGGCGTGCCGTTAAACCGCCGTCGATGCTAGCCTGATGCCCGGCCGGCGTCAATCATTCGCCCGGGTGCGTGGCGCCCTGTTTTGGCACACTCCAACCCAAGCGCCAACGGCGTAGCCGAGTGCGGATTTTGAGGAGGCGATTGCAATTTCCGTTCATTGCGGGCAGGCCAATGGCTGCCGAGAATTGAAACTGGGCTTACGTTGATCAGGCAAACGCGGCGTTGGTGAACCTGCATGCGAACTATTGCGTTGACGGCGGCGGTCTTACTTTGTGCGGCTCACCCATCGAGCGGGCAGATTCCCGCGTTTCCCGGCGCCGAGGGCGCCGGCGCCTTCGCCACCGGCGGCCGGCCCAACGCCGTGCGCGGCGGCCTGGTCTATCACGTCACCACGCTCGATCCCGATCCCGGAGGAGTCACGCCGGGTTCGTTGCGCTATGGCATGCGGAACGAGAACTTCATCTCAATAGCCGACGACTGGCCCTTCCCGTTCTATAGCATCGACGTTCCCGAATCGTTCGAGATTACGCCGCGGATCATCGTGTTCGACGTGGGGGGCGTGATCGACATCGGCGAAGTGGACATCACGCCGATGAACTTTACGATCGCCGGCCAGACCGCGCCGGGCGGCATCACGCTCTACGGCGGCGAGTTCAACCCCGGCCACCGCCAGCAGTGGAACAGCGGCCCCAAGCCCAAGACGAACAACCTCGTCATCCGCAATCTGGCGATTCGCACCCACGACGCGGCCGAGAAAGACGGCCTGTGGTTTCCCGCCACGAATTCGATCGCCGACCACATGTCGATGTCGTGGTACACCGACGAGGGGGTGTCGATCACCGACGGCGCCCGCGACGTCACGGTTCAGCACTCGATCATCGGACCGGGCTGGAACAACCCCGACGGCGACGGTTCACAGCTTGAGGGGAGCACGCCGATGGCGGACATCAGTGTCCACCACAATCTCTACATCCACAACGACGCGCGGAACCCGCGCGTCGGCGAGAAGGAAGGACCCGGCGTCGAGGCCGATTTCCGCAACAACGTGATTTACAACTGGAATCAGAACCACGCCGGCTACAGCGTGAGCGGCGAGCCCAGCTTCACAAATTTTGTGAACAACTACTACATTGGCGGCGCCGACAACGACAGCGGCGATAAAATCTTCCAGAGCGGAAGCACGCTCACGCGAATCTATCAGAGCGGCAATCTATTGGATCGCGACTTCGACGGCTCCGCCGATGGCGCCGACTTGGGTTGGACGGCGTTTGACGGCAGCAAAACGCAGTTATCCTCGCCGCTGAGCATTCCCCACGGCGTGACTCAGACGCCGGCGGAGGCCCTCGACACGATCACGAACTATGGCGGCGCCAACTGGTGGGACCGCCACTTTCTCGATCAGCGGTCCATCGACCAGTTGCAAACCTTTGGCCAAGGTCCGGTCAGCGAGACCGGCCAGGTGTTGACGACAATCAATCCGGCCGACGTGGCCGCCGTAACCGGCGCGCCCATGCAGACCCGTCCCGCCGGCTGGGACGCCGACAACGACGGCATGCCGGGTCATTGGGAAGTGGAGCGCGGCCTGGACCCGAACGCGTCCGATTGGGACGGCGATGACGACGCCGACGGCTATGTGAACCTGGAGGAATACATCAACGAGATTGCCGAGTGGCCCGCCCCGGATGAGATCGTGTTCAACCATGGCACAGCGCGCTACGCGGAGATCAACAACTGGAGCATTACGCGTCCGAGCCCCGGGGAGGCGGCCACCACAACGCATTGGCAGCCGTCGCGGTTCGACGTCGCCGTCATTAACAGCGGCACGGTCGCGATGGATGCTTCCGGACAACACGCCGGCGCCCTTCGGTTGGGGTCTAACCCGGGCGACGACGCAACGCTCAATATCACCGCTGGCTGGCTTGAGGTGGAAGATGAATCGGTAGGCCCGGGAGACGGCGCCATCACCATCGGCGCCGATGCGGCTGCCACGGCGGTTGTGAATCTCAGCGGCGGTCGCCTGATTGCCAAATCGATCGCCATGGGCGCCGGGGGCGCCTTCAACTTCAACGGCGGCGTCCTTAGCGCTGGAACGGTAGGGTTTGACCTGGTCAACAATGGCGGCACGATCGCGCCGGGCAACGGCCTCGGGGCGAGCCACGTGATGGGCGACCTCACAATCAACGCCGGCGCCCTGGCCATCGAACTCGGCGGCAGCGGCCCGGGCGAGTTTGACCGCCTGATGATCGACGGCGCGGCGACGCTCGGCGGTTCGCTCGACGTGTCGCTCCTTGACGGGTTTGCCCTCGGGCCCAACAGCGTTTTCGAAATCCTCGACATCGCCGGCGCGAGAGCGGGCGAGTTCGCAGGACTCGGCGAAGGCGCCCTCGTGGGCGACTTCGGCGAGAAACTGTTCATCACCTACGCGGCCGGCGACGGCAACGACGTGGCCCTCTACACCGCGGCGTCGATCGCCGGCGACTTCGATCAGGATGGCGACGCCGACGGGACGGATTTTTTGAAGTGGCAGAGGGCGCTGGGGTCAAACGACTCGGCGGCCGACGGCAATGA
>DASVCM010000493.1:0-4468 GCA_036381635.1 Lacipirellula sp. | reverse complement strand
AGATTGCCGTCCACCGCCAGCGTCACGCTCCGCCGTTCGAGCACAAACGGCGTCAACGGGCCCGCGGCGGGAACTACCGACTCCCGCAGCGCTTCATCATTCTCTTTCCAAGGCCGACGGCTGGGGGCGCCGACTTCGATCCGCCGAATCTGGCAGCCCGCGTCCCGGACCACGTCCACCAGCTTGCTGCGGAACCGGGCGACGCCTTCTTCGTCGACCGTGCGGACCTCCAGCGCCAGTAGCTCCTTCTCGACCGCCGCGGTCTGCTTCTCATACGCCGGCAGCGACTCGGCCGTCAGCCGGGCCGCCGCCAACTCGCCGGAGAGTTCGCTACGACTGGTTCTTTTGTCAAAGAAGTCATCGACCATCGGCAACAGCGCCGCTAGAGCCACCAACCCGGTGGCGGTAGCAACGATTAGCCAGCGGTGACGGCTTTCACAAAATTTGCGGACTAGGGAATCATTCATGGCAAATAGTCGGCAGGGGCCAGTGGTCAGCGGTCAGTAAATGCAACGAGCCGAGAGCGTAAGCGACCGGAGTGTGACTAGGCGGTCGTGAATCAGGAGTCAGCGAGGCTAGCTTAGAGTCTTCACTGTCCCCTGGCCCCTGTCCCCTGGCCACTTCTTCCCCAAGGTTCACCTCCAAATCAAAGCTCGTCGTCGGCCCCGACGGCGACATCCCCGGGCTCGTTCCCTTGAGCGCCACCTCCGCGAAGCTCGGCGCCTGCTCCAGCCAGTGGACAAAGTCGTATACGCCCGCCTCCAGATAGCTGGCGCCCTGCAGCCGAATGGTCGCACGATCGGCGATCTCCAGCCGATTCAGCCAGACGTCGCTCGGCATGCAGCCGGCCAGCCGCCGCAGCAAGTCGTCACCCAGTTGGCCCGGCAACTGCGATGCTAGCTTCTCAAGCTGAATCAGCTTCGCTTTGGAGGCGAGCAATTGGCCGCGAAGTTCCGTCGCCCGGGCTTTAGCGACCGCCAGTGAATCGAGCTCGCCGCGCATCTCGTCCAACGTTCGCTCCTGGCGGGCGTTGACGATGCTGAGCGTCGCCATCGCGAGCAACGTCGCGGCCATGGGGATCGCGCTGCGAACCAGTTTCGGCCGCAACGGCTCGCGCTTGCACTCAATGATGTGTTGCATCAAGTTCGGCGCGTCGACTTCGCCCGGCAAGTACGCCGCGAGCATGGCGCCCAGCGCTGCCGCCGTCACCTGACCGTCCGCCGAGTCCACAATCTGCCACGTCGCCTTCACGTCGGTCGGCCGCACGTGGATCACCCCTAGCGACGAATGCCGCTTGAACTGTCCAATCGCCGCGCGAACGGCTTCTTCCTCGCCGCACAGATAAATCCGCTTGAGCTCCGGCGGCGCCGAGCGCAGGTATCGGCCCACGTGTCGGCTGAGCCGATTGAGGTGCGTCTCCAAAAGCGTCGGCAAATCGACCACGGCCGTGCGGCCGCCAGGCCGATAGTCCAACAGCAATTGCCCGTCGTGGCAAACGCCCACCTCCATGCCCGACGGATTGATGTGCACCAACAAGTAGGAACCCGTCGGCGCCTGATCCAGGCGCGTCACCGCTCGGTTCAGCGACGAAAGCGATGGCTCGATCGCCGCGATCTCAATGCCGGCGGCTTCGGCGGCCGATTGAATGGTTTCCAGCGTCGCCCGATTGCACACCGCCGCCAGCGCCTGGGCGTGCCGTGCGTCGAGCGCCTGCACATTGCTGACGAGCACCTTCTCGCCCGGACCGAGCGACAGATACAGCCGGCTACGATTCTCGAGCTGCTGTATCTCCGCACGGACTGTCTCCACCGGCCCGCGGAATGTGCGCATCACGCAGAATTCGCCGGAGAGCACCACGCGAATCTCGGCGCCATGCAGTTGATGCTGCCGAGCTACGTCGCGGAGCGCCGCCGACAGCTCGACCAGCCCTTCCGGCGTGTTCAGCGCGGCGGCATTGCGCCGCCAGCAGCACGCGGTCGCCGAAACTTCATCGGCCTGTCCCGCGACGCCTGACTTATGCAGTTCGACAATCCCCAGGTCGCTGGACGACAGCTCAATGACGAACATCCGTTGCTCGCCCTTGCGGCGTCGCTCGCGGCTCCAGCTTCGTCGGTCGCGTATTGTGCGTCGATCGGACATACTGAACTCGGCTGCTGTATTTGTTACTGACTATTGTTCTACGGGAGTAAGTGAGCGGTGATTGAGTAACTTCCTCTCCGTACTTAATACTCAGTATGCGGCACTGTCTCTCACACTGAGCCGGCGCACTGACCGTCTGCCAGTCATCGACCTACTCACCTACTCACCACTCACCCCATCACAGCTCAAACGTCGCTATCACTGTCCGCGTTACGCTGCCCGCCACCCCGCGCGAGGTGACAATCGCCTGACCCATCGCCCCGTCCACGGCAGTCGCCTGGTAGGTGTCGTCGCTCGGGTAGGCGCCGTCGGTAAGCGCTCCGCGCCACGTCGGATTGTTCTCCAGTTGCACCGCGGCGGCGTGCACGCCGGCGTTCGCCAGGTACAGCGCCCGTTCGTAGTCGATATTGCTGCGAATGCTCGATAGTTCCAGCGTCAGCGTATCGAGCACGTTCACCACCAGCAGCGTCACGATGAAGATGATGAACAGGCAGATCATTAGCGCGGCGCCACTGCGGTCGCCTCGCGCTGCTCGAATTGTGGTCGCCCGCTTGTTCACGATGTTGTGCTCACCACGATCGCAGCCACGCCAGGTTGGAAACGGTCTCGGTTACACTGCCCATCGGTCGGCTCAACGTGTACTCGACCGTGCAGCGCACCGCGTGGATCTTGGAAATGTCCGTCGTCGTCGAAAGCCCGTTTGCGGTAAGTCCCAC
The DNA here is from genome assembly GCA_036381635.1 of Lacipirellula sp. Lineage (GTDB taxonomy): Bacteria > Planctomycetota > Planctomycetia > Pirellulales > Lacipirellulaceae > Lacipirellula. Next base: position 1,613 of record DASVCM010000493.1, on the reverse strand, counting down.
GAAATTCGCCGCCGTGATTCCCTCGGCCAGCAGATTCGTCGGCGCGGAGGTTCCATAAAGCATTTCGCCCGTTCCGCCGTTGTGGTCCCACATGGCCAGCGTGCCGTCGGCCATCTGCAGCGTGAGATAGCCGGACATGTCGGCATTCGGCGAAATGGCCGCCACTTCTCGGGCCTGACGTACGCGGCGAACGACGTGCTGAAGCGTGGAAATCGCCTGCCCGCGCTGGAGCATGTCGTCGCGATGGCGCCGCCAGGCGTCGTTCGCCGTGCGCACCAGCGCAAAGCTGGCGGTCGTCAGCGTGGCCATAATGGCCGCCGCCGCGATCACCTCCACCAGGCTGAAGCCGCTACGGCGGCGCTTAGTTCGGTTCATTTTGATAGGTCAGCAGTCTGGCCGCCTTCGTACGGAAGCGAACGGCTTCCTCGCCGGCGTCGAGCGCCGCATTGCTATTCGCATCGTCGAACGTCGTGACCTGAATATGCATCAGCTCGCCGGTCAGGCCGCCGTTGGCCGGGGCGTCCGAGCGTGTCACCACGTAGCGAATCGCCGAGTGACCATCGCTGGCGAAGCTGCCTGTATCGGCGCCGCTGGACCACGTTTGCATCGAAGCCCCAAGCGAGTACTCGAGTTGCCGCACCGCATAATTGGCCAGCAGGTTTCGTTGCGAAGTCTCGCGGCTGGCCGCCATCGCATCACGCATCACCGCCAGCGCCGGCGCCAGCGTCCCGGCCACCAGCGCCGTCGCGGCGATCATCTCGACCAGCGAGAAGGCGCGTCGCCGCCGGCGACTTTTGACAGTTCGCAAACGTGGCAGACATAACGTCATGAATAATGCTGCAATGATTTCAAGGTCTTCGGGCGCGCGCAGTTGTGCGACAAAATGCGCCTAAAATCCTGTGCAAACGTAGCTTACGGCGGTGCAAGACGAGCGACGCGGCGCGCCGCTCTGAAAGCCTGAGGCAAGCTTGCCTCAGGCTGTTTTCGCGTGGACGGCGGCCGCGCCTAACTCGCAACCGTGCGAACCGCGCCGGTCGTCATAACCGTCGAAACCGTCCAAGTGCGGTTGGGTCCGGTTATCGTCACCGTATAGCCAGCGAGCGCAGCTCCGCCGAAATCAAACTCCAGCGTCGTGTGACTGGTCGAAACCGTCACGCCCGTGGCGACTGTGCGGGTTTCTTCAACGACCACGTCACCCCCGGCCGCGCGGCGAATCATCGTGTAACTCGCCACGTTCGAGCCGGCGAGCGTCATCTGCAGGTAGTGATTATCGCCCGTGGCGATCGTCCGCCGCCGCGCCTGCATCAAGTCGAGGGCGAGCTTGCGGGCGAACCCCTCGGCCCCGACGTTTTCCAGCGTGCCGGTTCCGAATCGCGTCACGCCCGCCGCCGCCAGCGCGGCGACGATCGCAATGACCGCGACCATCTCTAACAAAGTAAAGGCCCGGCGCCCCTCTGGCCGCCGGGCCTTCTGATCGGTGGTTTTCGCTAGCGAGTGCATGGCATGGGGAGGGCGAGGCTCCCGAAGAGCCGTGTAGCTGGTACACGGCGCACGGCTCGGCAGGAGCCTCGCCCTCCCAGAACTCTAGTTCACGCGGTGCGTCGTCGCATTCA
>DASVCM010000492.1:0-5648 GCA_036381635.1 Lacipirellula sp. | reverse complement strand
ATCGTAGCTGAGCGTCCACCACATGACGCCGGCCAGGCCGCGGTCGAGCGCGAGCTGCACGTTGTCGCGAACTTCGTAGCGGCTGACGATGTCCCACGTGCCGGTGCGCGAATTGCCACCGAGATCAGGGACCGTACCCGTGAAACTAGTAGCGTTCGCCGGGAGGTTGGGGGCAACAGCAGATATGGCGTCGAGAGTAACCGTTGGCAGATCGTCCGCGTCGTCAGGATTAAGGTCTTTGCCCCACGTGCCCATGCCCAGGATGAGCTGTGAGTCGTCAAAGCCGATGGTGTTGAGACGATTCAACCAAGTCGCCTGCGAGGATGCCGTGTAGTGATATGCCATGACGCCGACTTGGTCAAAAACCAACGGGTCGAATAGCGGCGAGTCGTTCCACTGGTAATCCGCATAGCCGAGACTGTCGACAGAGACCTCCCACTCAGCCGGAAACGCGGCCTGCATTTCTCTAGCGAGTTGAGTGTAGTTGCCCCACTCAGATGGGGAATTGGGACTTTCCCAATCCAGATTAAAGCCGGTCATGTTGTTGGCCAGCAGCAGGTTCTTCACGTTGTTCGTGAAGGTAGCGCGGATCGACGGGCTGGCTGTGATGGTTTCCCAAACCGTGTCGGTGCTGCCGCCGTTGACGGTGTACGTGCACATGTGATAGCGGAAGCCGAACATCGCCTGGTCGGACTTGAGCCGCGCCAAGTGATTCGCGGCCTCCGGGCGGTAGTAGAGGCTGCCGTCGGCGCGCGGCTGCACGCCGAACGAATAGAGGACGTCGGAGACGTGATCGTACACTCGGTCGGTGCGAAACGAGTTGACGTGCGACTGGCTGGTCCAGTTCGGGACGAAGCTCCAGGAGCGAAAGTCGGCCGCCTCCCACGCCGAGATGGACGTGGGCTGAGCATACAGCGGGGCGGCGCTCCAGCCCGCGACGATCGCCGCGGCGAGCGTGAAGAAGATGACCCGGGTAATCCGGACCGCGAGTAGTTTGTTCATACCCACCGACGCCTCTAACTCGGCAAGCTGCTCCGTGATCCAGCATAATCTGCAGTTGCCAGATCGGCGCTAGCTGTGCGCGGCCCCCGCGCATAAAAGATATACCTCCGCGCCAAAACGAGAGCGGCTGATCTACTGCAGGTCGCGCCAATGGGACGCCGCCGACGCCCTGTTTGTCCCGAAGGGGCGAAGCGCTAGGTCGAACGGCGAACACGATGCAGCGGCAAGCCGCCGAGCGCCGCTGCCATTAGCACGACGCCGGCGGGTTCTGGCGTCGCCAGGGCTGCGACAGCCGCGGGAACGCCCTCGCCGAGGTTCTGCTGCCAGACGATAAAGTCCTGGCCGTCCGAATCGCCGTCGTCATCGGCGTCGGCGGCAGCGGCGGCGGCGCTAAAGCCCTGCTTCCAGGCGGCGAGATCCTGAGCGTTCACCTGATTGTCGCCGTTGAAGTCGCCGGCCAGTCCCGCGCCGATGGTGACCGTCAACTCGTAAGTTCCAGACTGTTCATGCGAGCCGGCAAAGCTTCCGTCGCCGAACCCTGAGACAGCCAGGTTCAGCGAGCCGCTAGTCGGCACGGTCCCTTCGAGCCGGGACAAATCTCCCTCCCCATCGTCGTCGTCATGGTCGATGAGCGTTCCAGAAGCGTCGAATAAACCGAGAAACGTATCAACCTGGCTGGACTGCGGATCGAACGTTTCCGCCGTGAACGGGGCGCCGGGCGTCAGCCCGCTGAAGGTAAAGAAATCGACGTCGCCCGTGAAGCCTACGGTGTTGTCGATGTAAACGTCATAGAAGCCTTGGATCCAATTGAAATCATTGAACGAAAAATCATGCACCGCGCCGGCCGTCAACGCTCGAGTTTCGGAAAACGAGTCGACAGGATCGCCGAAGAAATCGTAGACGTCGACGAACACGCGGTAGCCGCCCTCTTCGCCGTGAGAGCCTACAAAGGTTTCGTCAGGGTACCCCGAAATCGAAAAATCGATGGAGCCGGAATTGGTCGGTACGTTGCCGACTCCGGAAGCACGGCCGTTGCCCAGCGGACTGCCGTCGTCGTCGACGTGGTAGTACGAGCCAAAGTGATCTTTGATGCCTAGAACTGTGTCGGGCTGGCCACTGACGCCGGCGGCCAGTTCGTCGTTCACCGTCAGCACGCCAGGCGCCAGGATGGTGCTCGTCTCAAACGTTTCATTCGGCTCTTCAGCGGTGGCGTGTCTTGAGACGATTGCTACGACAACGCAGGCTGCGAGAATGTGCTGCGCTTTCATCGCGTCCTCCCTCTTCGACAGACTCATTCGCCGGCGCGAACCGTTTTCGACCGCCGTTGAGTATACCGAAAAATCGGGCGTCGCACGCCACTTAGCCCCCGGTCAGCGACCGGGGGCTAAATGACGGGGAAAACGCTATCGCCGCGCTTGGGCGTTCCCCTCTCGCGTGAGCTTGATCTCCATCATCTTGTACTTTTCGCCGCTCTTTGGGTCGGCGCCCCACATTTCGAGCGTGCGGGTGTTCGGGCCGGTAATCGTCTCGACCTCGCGCATGGTCACCGGCTTGCCGACGATGGGGCAGTGCGCCTTGTAATCCCACGACAGCTTCTTGCCGTCGTCGGAGAGCTTGCCCTTGCCTTGCATGATGCCGGTGCTGTGATTGTCGACCCAGATTGAGACGAACTGCCTGGCGTTGTTGTCGTACCCGTAGATGCCGAAGCCGTGGTAGGGCCCCATGCCGGGCATCTCGCCGTTCATCTCGACCTTGACGTACCGGCCGTCCATCATCGGCGTGACGGTCGACGTGCCGCTGCTCTTGATCGGCTCGGCGTCCGGCGCCATCCACATGGTGGTATCAGCCTTCCAGGCGCCGGCGCCTTCCACCAAGTGAGCGTGCTCCTTACCGGGCGTGCCTGCGGCGATGACCTTCTGCATGTCCTTCATGGTCCAGCCGTGAGGCAATTGGGGGGCGCCTTCGGGCGCAGCCGCCGTGTTCTCATCCGCGACGGCCAGTGAGACGGCGCCCGCGAGAGCCAAGATCGACAGGCACTGGGCAAACAATTTCGTGCGTTTCATCACAACCTCCTCAAGAAGACGCCGTCTGGTTCCGCCCTTTGGGACGGCCAGACGACTGGGACAAAGAATCGCTGTGACTGGTTTAGCGACGCCAGGGAACTAGTTCCCGCAGCCGGCGATCGCGCAGATAGACGCCGAGCCAGACAAAGATGCCAATGATTACAGGACCGGCGAAGCCCTCTTCGACCCGCACATGGGTGGCCGTGGCGCCGCCGAGGTAACCCGTCAGCAGGATCGCGCCGAGCACCGACGTTTGCGGAATGACGTACAACACGGTGCTGCCCAGTTCGGCGATGGCAATGCCGATTGACTTGCCTTCGGGATAGCCCAACCGGGTGAACTCCTTGGCGACGTCGGGCGGGCCCATGATCTTCATCACGCCGCTGAAAACCAGCAGCAGCGAAAGAGCGATCGTGAGCGTCCAACCGGTCCACGTCATCCACTTGGGATTGCTAGGCTGTTCGGGGGCGTTCATGGGGTTTATCTCTGTAAAGATGCGACTGTAATGGCGCGGGGAACTCTCAAACGCCGACAAGCTGCGGCCGAGCCGGCGATTGCGGCTCGCCTTCGACAAGCTCTTTCAGATCGCGCAGTCCCTGCTCGAAAGCGCTGCCGCACATCTTGTCCATGCTCATCAGGAGGCCCATCGCCTTGAACATGAAATTCCGCTGGCCTGTCATCGCCCAGGTGACGGCCGTCTCGGTGCCGACTTGCTTGAGCGTGAACTCCGCTTCATTCACGGCCTTGAACGGTTTGATGAATTCAAGCCGCATCCGCACAAGTTCGTAGGGCCGGCTTTCGAGGATCGCGCAACGCCCCTCGCCGACATTTTTATTGCCGGCCCAGGAGTAGACCTGGCCTTCGCCGCCGGCGGCGCCTTCGTAGGTGCGCTTCATCGTGAGATCGAGCTTTTCCCACGGCGACCACGGGAGCCAATTTCGCATGTCGTTGATATGCGGGAATATCTCCGCCGCCGGCGCGGTCATCTTCATCGTGCGCGCGACGCGGAATTGGGATGGCTGCAAGGCGATGATGATCGCCAGCGCCGCGACTGCGACGGCAACGCCGATAAGAATGTTGGCTAACATAGGTTTGAACTCCAGGCAAAAAGTAGGCGTCTCGCTCCGCGAGACGCAAATCATCTCGCTCCAGCGAGCGAACTACACTAGTTCGGTAGGCCCGAAATCTCCATGGTCGGGCGGACTTCGACGGTCCCCTTGCGGGCGCCGGGAATCTGCCCGGCAACTTCGAGCGCCTCGTCGAGGTTGGCCGCCTCGATGAGGAAGTAGCCGCCGAGTTGCTCGCGCGTCTCGGCGAAAGGGCCGTCAGTTACCAGCCGCTTGCCTTCCCGCACCCGCACGCTCGTGGCCGTCGCCACCGGATGAAGCGGCGAGGCCGCCAGGTAGCGGCCTTCCTCATGAAGCCGCCGCGTGAGGGCGGCCGATTCCTTGTAGCACGCCTGGCGCTCGTCGTCGGTCCAGGCCTTTTCGTCGGCGTAAATCAAGAGCATGTACTTCATGACCAGCAAGTCTCCGTAAAGGCGTTCACATGAACGCTCGCCGCGCGGTTGGTCTTCTTCACCTCGTTGGCCAGCGTCCGCAGGGCGGATGTCAGCGTCGACATCGGCTGATGGGTGGCATTGATGTAGCTGGCGAGCGGTTCGATCACCCGCTGCATCTCGCGGTCCGCCGCGCCGGTTCGTGGGCGAATGTAAGCGTTCATTGTTAAAGTCCCCGATAAGCTTTGCTTGCCATCCCACTAAGTAGTCGAACGACAGGCAGTCAGCTCGACGTTTAGTTTCAAACTTTGTCCAAAGCCTGCCTCTCAAGCCCCAGCGCCCGAATCGTCTGCTCATCTTCGGCGACCGGTCGAACTTCGACGCAGCCGAACCGAGCGCCGGGAATGCGCGCGGCGACTTGAATCGCCTCGTTCATGTCCTTCGCCTCGATGACGAAGTAGCCGCCGAGCTGCTCCTTCGTTTCGACGAACGGGCCGTCGGTGGTCAGCACGTTGCCGCTACGATTGCGGACGGTCACGGCGGCGATCGGCGGCAACAGGCGATTGCAGGTGATGTAATGCCCGCTTTCCTTGATGTCGTCGATGTACTCGCGGTACTCCTCGTAATGGAGGGCGGCTTCGGCTTTAGTCATTTGCTCCATGACTTTTTCGGCGGCGATCAGGCAGAGGTATTTCATGACTTGGTTCCTTCGGTTTGGGACGGCGAGGTTGCTGCCGAGCCAGGAAGCTCGCCGCTAGTGCTTGGCTCGGCAGGCGCCTCGCCTTCCCGAACTAGTCGCTTCAGGCGACCACGAATCGACAGCCGCGGACATTATTTTTTCGCCGCGATTTCCGCCCGCAGGCGATCCTCCTGCGCCCGCAGCTCGGGCGTGAACTCGTCGCCGAAATCCTCGTTCTCGAAGATCTGGCGAATCTCTAGCTCCGACTCCTCGCCGGTGGGGTTCGGACACTTCTTCGCCCAGTCGATCGCCTCCTGGAGCGACTTGCACTGCCAGAGCCAGAAGCCGGCCACGAGCTCCTTCGTTTCCGGGAAGGGCCCGTCCACGACGGTACGATTGGCGCCGG
>DASVCM010000491.1:0-5637 GCA_036381635.1 Lacipirellula sp. | reverse complement strand
GGGAGGGGACCGGAGAAGTTCGTATGATGACGGTGTCGCGCATCAAGCCGGGTTCGCGATGGTGCGTAGTTCGCGCGGGAGGGGGAACGAGACGTTCTCCGCCCGCAGTGACCGCACTTCGACGGTCGCGCCGTAATTCTCGCGGAGATAATCGAGCACGTCGCCGACGACGACTTCTGGAGCGCTAGCGCCGGCGGTCACGAGCACCGTTTCGACTCCATCGAACCATGCAGGATCGATATCCTGCTTGCCGTCGATCAGACGCGCCGGCACGCCGGACTCCCGGGAAAGTTCCGCCAGCCGCTGACTGTTTGAACTATTCTGGCTGCCCAGGACGAGCGTCAACTGGGCCTCGGGCGCCAGCTTCGCCACGGCCTCTTGCCGGTTCTGCGTGGCGTAGCAGATGTCATCTTTCGGCGGCGCCGCGATCTTCGGGAAGCGAGCCTTCAGACGGTTGATGATCCGATTGGCGTCGTCCACGCTGAGCGTCGTCTGCGTCAGATACGCCAGCTTCGACTCGTCGGCGACCTGGAGCCGATCGACATCCTCGGGCGTTTCGACAAGGAGGATCGCCTCGGGCGCTTCGCCCATCGTGCCGATCACCTCGTCGTGACCCTCGTGGCCGATCAGCAGGTTCGTATAGCCCTGGCTGGCGTACTTGACGGCTTCCAGGTGGACCTTGGTCACCAAGGGGCAGGTGGCGTCGATCGCCCGCAGTTGCCGCGCACGGGCCACCCGGCGGATCTCCGGCGACACGCCGTGGGCCGAGAATAGCAACGTGGAGCCCAGCGGCACCTCGTCCAGCTCGTCGACGAACGTCACTCCCTGCTGGCGGAAGTGCTCGACCACGTACTTGTTGTGGACGATCTCGTGATAGACGTAGATCGGCGGCGGCAGCGTCCGCAGGGCCAGCTCCAGGGCCTCGATCGCCATGTTCACGCCGGCGCAGAACCCGCGCGGGCTAGCCAGAATGACCTTCATACAGGCCATGATACCCGCCGCTAGATAGCCCGGCCATCCTGGCCGGGCGAGCGCGTCATTCTGAGCGGAGCGAAGAAACGGAGCTTCGGTACATGCGGCGGACGCCTCGGCAGACCTCGGCGTGACAGGGCTCGTACGGGAGTCGCCGAGCCAGGATGGCTCGGCTATCTAGGCCGGCGGTTGGCGCCGCGGCTCTCGCCGAAGTTCATCCGCGGGTGCTTTCGCCGCTCGGCAAACCGCTCTTCAAACTCGTGCAGTCGTCCGACCATCTCGATCGTGAACCGGGCCAGGGCTCGGTCGCTGATGGCGACAGGCGGGAGACCGGGATAGACCTCGGTCGGCGTGGGAATCTGGTCAGACATGGTTCGCCCCTCTCTATTCGTAAGCCTGGCGGCTGGCCCTCTGCTCCTAAAGCGTGCCAGCGCTGGCGTTGCTACCTGTACGAGAGACACAAGCTGGCAGTTCGCGGTTCGGGCCGTCGATCAGCCGCGATTTTTCCCAGCAGGGCAGGGCGGCGCGACATCCGTTCCGCGAGTCAACCAGCGACGAGCACCTGAATGCTCGGCGCTGGGCGGAGGTCGCACAAGGGGACTTACCGCAGTCGTATTGCGCAGTGACGAGCAAATGCAGCCCCGGGCTCCGCCCGGGGGTCGCGCACCCCGCGAGACAACGTTGGTCCCGATGGAAACCGACCCCAGGCCAGAGGCCGGGGCTGCAAAGGATTGGGACGGGGCCAAGCTCAGTTTGATGCGGCCTGCGTCCGGCGACGCTTTCTTGCCGCCTGATTGTCGTCGGTCGAATCGGTCGGCTGGCCGCCGCCGGTTGATGGCCGGCTCAAATTACGCCGGCCGAGTGTCTGCATCCGCGCCATGGTCTCGGCAACTCGGGTGAGTTCATTTCGGTCCAGCCGGCCGTTGGCGTCGCCGTCGACTCGGTCGAACGCCTCGGCAATTCGCGGCGGCGTCTCGCGGACGGTGAGCGCCCCGTCGCCGTCGGCGTCGAACCGACGAAGCAACTGGCGCCGCACGCGCTCCACTGCGGCCCGATCAGGCTTGGCCGATTCGAATTCGGCTAGTTGTCGCGTAACGGCCAGAAACTCCCGGCGACTCAGCCGCTCGTCGCCGTCGGCATCGCCGCGGCGGATCATTTCTTCGAACCGCGCGGCCTGCGGCCCGGGCGCCTCGTCGGCTGTGAGGTGCCTGTCGCCATTGGCGTCGAGCCGCCGGAACAGTTGCTCAGCTTGCTCGGGATCAGTCAGCATATCCATCGGCCGGGCGTAGGCGTCCTGGTCCATCGCGGTCATCTGTTCGGCCGGAATCTTCTTCAGCTCAGCCTCGATATCCAGCCCCATGCGCGTCGCCGCGATCTGGGCGATGATGCTCATCCGGGGTGCATTCTGGGACAGCTCGCGTTGATCAAGAACGCCATTCTTGTCTCCATCGCCCGGTCGAAGGAATTGCTCGAACACCCGCTGGTAGCCCGCGGGGACTTCCTCGCCCTCAATGCGACCGTCGCGGTTGGCGTCCATCTTTGCCAATAGGACTGCGAGGGCGTCCGCCCCCGGCAGCCGGCTTCCTTGCTTCTCGACGAGTTCCTTCTCCGCTCGAACCGGCTCGAGCGCCGCGGCAAATTCCTCGGCCGATAGCCGCCCGTCTTGGTTCTCGTCCCCGGTTCGAACGAGTCGTTTGAAAAGCACCTCATGCTCGCCCGCCACTTCGTCGGCGGCGACCTGTCCATCGCGGTCGGCGTCCAGGTCCGCAAACACCCGCCCCGCGTCAATTTCAGTCGCGTGGGTCCCGGAGACGGCAAGTATGACTAGCGCAAGCGCGAACAGGCTTGATCTGGGCATCGCGAATCCTCGCTGGGCGACCAAACGGATCTCCATTCTATCAAACCCCAGCCCCGCCCATCGGTTTCGGAATTAATGCAAGTAGCCGCGGGCTAACAGCCCGCCGGTGCGGTACGTTGGACCCTGTGTACTTCACCGGCAGGCTGTTAGCCCGCGGCTACAGTCCACGACGAACGTTGCCGCTCGTGGGGCTGTCACCTATACTGCGCCGTTTACCCCTTTCCATTTGGCCTCAGCCTGAGATTCGGAGACCCTCGGACGTGTTTGAGACGATTGCGATCGTGGGCGCCACCGGCGCCGTCGGGCGGATCATTCGCCAGTTGCTCGAGGAACGCGAGTTCCCGTACCGGAACATCAAGTTTCTCGCCTCGAAGCGCTCGGCGGGCACGACGATTCCCTTCAAGGGCGAGCTGGTTCCGGTCGAAGAGCTACGGCCCGAGGCGTTTGAGGGGATCGACCTGGCGATCGGCAGCACGCCCGACGAAGTGGCCAAGGAGTTTTGCCCGTGGGCCGTCGAGCGCGACTGCGTCGTGGTCGACGAGAGCGGCTACTGGCGAATGGACCCGAAGGTGCCGCTGGTGGTGCCCGAGGTCAACCCCGAGGCGGTCGAGAACCACCAGGGCATCATCTCCAGTCCCAACTGCTCGACCACGCAGATGGTCGTCGCGATGAAGCCGCTGCACGAGTTCGGCCGCATCCGCCGCGTGGTGGTCAGCACGTATCAGGCCACGAGCGGCGCCGGCGTGAAGGGACAGGAAGACCTCAAGGCCGGCACTCGCGCGTCCCTCGAAGGCGCCGATTACCAATATCAGGCCTTCAAGCACCCGGTCGCCTTCAACCTGATTCCGCAGATCGGCTCGGCGAAGCATGAAGGCTACACCAGCGAAGAGATGAAGATGGTCAAAGAGACGCACAAGATCTTCGGCGACGATTCGATCCGCGTCTGCCCGACCTGCATTCGCGTGCCGGTGGACAACTGCCACAGCGAGAGCATTCTCGTCGAGACCGAGAAGAAGATCACCGCGAAGCAAGCGCGGGAGCTGTTTGCGGCGACGCCGGGGATCAAGGTGATCGACGACCTCGACTCCGGCAAGTATCCGATGCCGGCCCAGTGCTGTGGCGACGACGCCGTGTTCGTCGGCCGTATCCGCGAAGATCTCTCGAGCGACAACGGCCTGGCGTTCTGGTGCGTGAGCGACAACCTTCGCAAAGGCGCCGCAACAAACGCCGTGCAGATTGCCGAGCTGCTGGTGAAAATGCAAGCGGCCGTGTAGTGCCATAGGGAGGGGCGACGGACCTGAACCCTGTCACCCCGAGGTCCGCCGAGGGGTCCGCTGGCGGTACACATGCCGGACTCCTCGGCAGACCTCGGAGTGACGATTGCTTCGATGCCTCGCTTCAAGATCACGTTGGCCTACGATGGCGCCGAATTCTCCGGCTGGCAAGCGCAGCCGGGCCAGCGAACGGTTCAAGGCGAGTTGGAACGCGCCTGGTTTGAGATCACCGGCGAAAGCGTCCGCCTGAACGCAGCCGGCCGCACTGACGCGGGCGTGCACGCGGCGGGGCAGGCGGCAAGCGTCGAGTCGGCGACTCAAATTGCGCCTGAAGCGCTCGTCGGCGCTCTTAATGCAAAGCTGCCGGACGACGCCGCCGTTCTTTCTGTCGAACGTGCAAACGACGACTTCCATGCCACGCACGACGCGAAGCGGAAACGCTACCGCTACACGATCTACAACTACCGCCGCCGCCCGGTTTTCATGCGGCGCTGCGCCTGGCACATTCCGACGCCGCTGGATATCGAAGCGATGCAGCAGGGCGCGAAATCGCTCATCGGCACGCACGATTTTATCAGCTTTCAATCCGCCGGCTCGGAACGCGAGTCAACCGTCCGCACGATCTTCGCCGTCGACGTAGCTCAAAGCGGGGCAGGGGAGGGCGCCGCCTGCTCTCCGCTAGCCCCGACCAAGCCCGCCGCCGCGGGTCCGCCTCGTCCTGGCGGACTTGGTCGGGGCTGCTTCGACGACGAACGCGACGCCGTCATCACCATCGACGTCGAGGGCGACGGCTTTCTCTACAACATGGTCCGCGCCATCGCCGGGACGCTCGCGGAGGTCGGGCGCGGCCGCCGCACTCCCGAATCCATCGCCGACGTCGTCGCCGCATGCGATCGCTGCGCGGCGGGCCAAACGGCGCCGGCGCACGGGCTGACGCTGCTGTGGGTCGATTACTAATCACCCGTTGTCACTCCGGGGTCCTGCGAGGAGTCCGCCATGGGTACACAATGCGGACCCCTCGGCGGACCTCGGAGTGACTTGCGCAGATCGTCCGGCCTGCCAGCGATGTTTCGCGATTTGACCTTGCGGGTTAGACTGAGGGTTCCTTTGAGATGACTTACGCCTCCCCGCCAGTTTCCCCGCCCGAGCGACAGCTTCGATATGAGTGCCGGCCGCGAATTCGTAGGACCGTACCGGATGTTCCACCTCATCCGGGCCGGCGCGCTGTTCGAAATCTGGGCCGTCCGGCCCGTCGCTGAGACGACCGCGTATGCCATGAAGTGGTTGCCGCCGGGGTCGCGATACGACCGAGCGACGGCGGCGCAGCTCAAACACGAATTTGAAGTCGGCAAGTCGCTCGACCATCCGTCGATCATCAAAACCTACGACTTCGGCAACAGCGCCAAGGACGGCGCGTACGTGGTGATGGAGCTGTTCAAGACGCCGAACCTCAAGCAGCAAATCCAGGGGCAGCTCGACTATCTCCATTGGCGCCTCGACAAGATCTTGCTGCAGTGCGCCGAAGCCCTGGAG
>DASVCM010000490.1:0-3903 GCA_036381635.1 Lacipirellula sp. | reverse complement strand
TGATCGCGCCGCGCGGCAGCCGCTCAGCGCGAGTGAGCGTCGCCCGCGCCAGTCCCAGCGACGCCTCGGCCCGCTGCAGCGCCGCCTTGGCCGAGTCGACCGCGGCTTCAAACGGCGCCGGCTCGATGACGAACAACAGATCGCCCGCGTTCACCTGGGCGCCGTCTTCAAATTCGATGCTCTGCAAATAGCCCATGACGCGCGCCCGCACATCGACCGCTTCGATCGAACGCGTGGTTCCGGTGAACTCCAGTTGCTGGACGATCTCGCGCTCCAGCGGCTGCGCGACGGTCACCACCGGCGGCGGAGGCGCCACGTACTCATTGGGCTTCGAGCAACCAACGATCGCGACGGCGCCGAGTGCCAGCGATAGAGATCGCGCAACGCGACCGCGGTTCAGAGGTCGAGAAAACACAGAGGCGTTCCGATTAAAGGAAGGGAAGCAGAGTTGCTTATAGGGTAGGCGGGATGAATTTTGCAGCTACTAGTCGCCAACTGCACGTATGGAGCCGGCGCGACATTAAAGTATAGATTGGACGGACCCGTCCGTCCAAGGTATATTTTAACCATACTTCCGCGGCTTTGCCGATTCGCCTAGTAGTCGTTCGGCCCGGGACCGATTCGACGGCGGCCGGCAAGAAGGGGCGGAAAAACTGCGGCCATCGAGCGGGCGGACACCCGGCGCCTACAATGGGTTCGGGCAGACTTATCGCCAAAATGTCACTCGTCGCGGCCGGGAGCGGCTGTCCTCAGATCTATGGAAGTGCAAGAAACCGCCGTTGAGCGTAAGGAGTCGCCGGCCCAGGCCGAGCGGTCGCTGGAGATCCTCGACGCGGCCGTCGACATGTTCGCGGCCAAGGGCTACGCCCACACCGACGTCCAGGAAATCGCCGACCGCGTCGGCGTCGGCAAGGGAACGGTCTACCGCCACTTCGGCAATAAGGAGGCGCTGTTTCTCGCCGCCGTCAAGCACGCGCGGGACAAGCTGGTCTGTGCGGTCGACTCGGTTCAAAACACGGAAGCCGACCCGTTGGCTCAGCTCCGCACCTGCATGACGTCGATCCTGAGGTTCTTCGACGAGCACCCGGAGATCGTAGAGTTATTGATTGAAGAGCGGGCGCTCTTTCGCGATCGCCGGCCGTCGCTGTTCTTCGAGTACGACGAAACCCGCCGCACCGAGTGGGCGAACCGCCTGCAAGCGATGATCGACGCAGGCGTTATTCGCGACATCCCGGTCCGCGAGATTCAGGACACGCTCTCGCGTTTCGTCTTCGGCGCGATGTTCTTCAATTATTTTGAAGGCAACCGCCGGCCGCTGGCCGATGAGTCGCAGGCGATGTTCGACGTGCTGTTCAACGGCCTTCTGAAACGGTAGCCGCATTGCGAAGGGCGAGGCTCCTGCCGAGCCGAGCGCTAATACCCGTTTCCGGCTCGGCAGGAGCCTCGCCCTCTCAAAACCCTCGCTTCTATCGCGAATACTTCTCCCGCAGCCTCCGCGCCGCGGCCACCTCGTTCTTGAGCTTCGTATAAACCTCGTCGATGCTGACGACGGCCGCCGAGCCGGGCGCAAAGCCGCAGTCCGGATTCAGCGTAATCCGCTCCGGAGCGAGATGCTTCAGCGCCATTTCGACGCGCTCATAAATCGCATCCGCCGAGTCGATGCAGCCCGGTTGGCAGCTCACGCACCCTAGGCCGATCTCAAAATCCTCGCGCAATCGATTGAAGACGTCCATCTCGCCGGCGCCGGGGGCGGTAAACTCCATCGTGAGGTGGTGCACCTTCAGCCGGTTGAGTTGATTGATAATCGCGTCGTAGCCGCCTTTGTGCTGCAGCTCGCCACGCCCGCGCGCCCCCGCCCGACGGCAAAGATGCACCGCCAGGTGCACCCCTTCGATGCCAGCCACCACATGATTAGTCATCTCCACGGCAAAGTCCGCCGCACGGTCGGCATCGTCGTACTGCTTGCGCACTTCCGGGTCGACAAATAAACAGAGATGAGGATCGTCGATCTGCACCACCGACGCCCCCTGCTCGCGCAGCAGCTCCAGCTCGCGGCGGAGAATCGGCACGCACGCCTCGACGAACGACTCGCGCGTCGGATAGGCCTTCGCCGAGCGCTCGGAGTCCCACATCCGTTCGCCCAACAGCGCCGGCGCCGGCAGCGTCGCCTTGATCTGCTTGGCCGTGACCGTCTTGAGAAACTCGACCTCGCGCGCAATGAATCCCGGCTGCTTCGGCGAGAGCTTATCCACAACGATCGTCCACGGCCGCCCGTCCGCCGGATTGCGGCTCAATTCGAATCCGTGGGCCAGCTCGGCAATTACGCCGATGTACGACTTGCGCCACCACTCGCCGTCGGTAATTACGTCGAGACCCGCGCACTCCTGCAAGGCGACGACCGAGCGGACGGCGTTCTCCATCAGCCGCCGGTAGTCGCTCTCCGAGCCGGCAAACTCATCCGAAATGAGATCCTTTACATAGTCCGGCCGGGGCATCGAACCCACGACCGACGTCGGAAACAAAACTCGCTGCGGCATGATTGCTGGACTCGTTAGGACCCGTTGATGGCGCCCGCCGGGCGCGCCCACGTCCGCCGGGCGAAATCAAAATCCTGCTGCGTATCAATCTCGATATACCCGCCGTCCGTGTCGACGTGCTCCAGTCGCTCGCCCGCTTCGACCATCTCCTGCAGCAGCTGGATGAGGTAGGCCTTCTCTAGCGTTCGCCCGTCGCGAAACGGGCCGGCGCCGAACTTCACGAGGCAGCGATGGAAATGTTCCTTGAGCCGCCTCGCGCCCGCGGCGCTGAACCTGGCGATGCCCGTGAACTCGCCATACGCTTCGGCTTCCGGTATCCGGCGATCGACGCGGGTGATTGCCCCGCCGTCGACGGTTACTTTCTCCGCATCGTCGGAAGGGTGCTCCGTCCGGCCGCCATAGCGCTCGAGCCACGCCGTATCGACCGACATCGCCATGTCCGCGTCGCTCGCCATCAGCCCTTCGATCACCGCCGGCCGAAACAGGATGTCCGAGTAGCTGCAGATGAATGGCTCGTTCATCAGGTCTTCGGCGTGGAACAGCGATGCGAGGATATTGTTTTGCTCCCAACGCTGGTTGTGGCGGAAGGTGAATTCCGGATAGGCCGCGCGCACTTTATCGATCTGATAGCCGCCGATGAAGGCGATGCGGCTGACGCCGCTTGCGCGAAACGCATCAACCGCCCAGTCGAGAATTCGCTGGCCGCCGACTTCGGCAAAGCATTTGGGCGCATCCGCCGTCGTCGGCATCAGCCGACTCCCCCGCCCTGCTCCGATGATGATCGCTCGCATATTGAATCAGACCTTCGTGCGTTTGGAAATGCTCGACCTATCCCGTAGCGCGCTGAGGGTTGGGGCGGACATTCCAGAACGTTCCCGCGACCATCGCCGCGGCGAAAGCCCAGCCCGCCCACAAATAAATGGTCCATTGCCAGCCCCATCGGCTCAGCACTTCCCCGGTAAAAACATCTCCCACGGCCGCCCCGGCATAGCCCATCGAGTTCACGAAGCCGGCGGCGGCCGCCGAGGCCCCGCCCCGCGCCAAGTCCGCCGGCGCGGATCCCACCAGCAGGATCTGCGGTCCGAAGACGCAAAAACCAATGAGCACCAGCAGCGCCACCGTCGCCGGTACGCTTCGGGCAGCCACTTCGTCGTACACAATACAACAGAACCCTAGCAGAATCAGCAGCAGGCAGGCCACGGGCGCCCGGCGGCTGGCGAAGAATCGGTCGGAAGCCCAGCCCGCCGCGAACGCTCCCGCCGCCCCGCCCGCCGGCAAAACAGCATACTTCAGCGCCGCCATTCCCACGCCGGTGTCTTGCACCTCAGCCAAATGGGCCAGCCCCCAGTCGGTGAAGCCATAGCGG
>DASVCM010000489.1:0-3163 GCA_036381635.1 Lacipirellula sp. | reverse complement strand
CCCTACAAGTACTATCGCAACGAACAGGAGCTGCCCGAGGAGATCGACCGCGATCGTCAGACGATCCGTTACACGGACGAGGCGGTTGATTTTATTGAGCGGCACAAGGACGAGCCATTCTTTTTGTACCTCGCCCACACGCAGCCGCACGTGCCGCTGGCGGCGTCGGAAAAGTTCCGCGGCAAGTCGAAGCGCGGGCTGTACGGCGACGCAGTCGCGGAAGTCGATTGGAGCGTGGGCCAGGTGCTCGAGGCGCTGCGCGAGCACGAGCTCGACGAGAACACGCTGGTGATCTTCAGCTCGGACAATGGCGGCTGGCTCGCCCGCGGCGAAGAGGGCGGATTGAATACGCCGATGCGCGGCGGCAAGGGCGGGACGTATCAAGGCGGAATGTGCGTGCCGACGATCGCCTGGCAGCCGGGGACTGTACCAGAGGGCGCCACGTGCGATGAAGTAACCGCGGGGATGGACCTGCTGCCGACGTTCGCCGCGATGGGGGGCGGCGCCGCGCCCGATGATCGGATCATCGACGGGCACGACGTCACGCCGCTGCTCAAGGGCGAGCCGGGCGCGAAGTCGCCGTGGAAGGCGTTCTTTTACTACTTCGGCAACGAGCTGCATGGCGTGCGGAGCGGCCAGTGGAAGTTCCGCGCGGAGAACCTGCTAAAGAATGAGAACATCTATCACAAGGAGTGGCGCGAGACGGGCGTCGGCAACCTGCCGATCCCGCCGGCGCTGTACGACTTATCGCGCGACCCGGGCGAGCAGAAGTCGGTGCTCCGCGATCATCCGAAAATCGCGGCTCGGCTTCGCGGGCATCTGGACGAAGCGCGGAAGGATTTGGGCGACTCGCTTACCGGCGTGAAGCCGACGAATGCGCGGCCGGTGGGCGAGCAAAGCGAGTGGGCGCCGTAGCCCTAAGCCCGACAGTTCGACCACGGCTCTCGCATATAGCCGAGCCATCCTGGCTCGGCGATTCGCCCGGCCAGGATGGCCGGGCTATATATTTAGTTGCTCGGGTCCGTGCCGCCGAGGGGCGGTTCTTCGCTGCGCGGCTCGTCGGCGGCGGCGCGGCGGGCGGGGTCGGGGCCGCGGCCCAATTCATAGGCCACCAGCGCTCCGAGGGCCATGAAGACGAACTGCCACGGGTTCAAGGCGCCGGGCGCCTTGGGCTGGCCGATAACTCCCGCTGGGGCTGAGCCGGCGGCGGGCGCTCGCGGCGGCGGTTCGGCCGGCGCGGCCTCGGCATCTTCTGCAGGCGCCTCCTCGGCGTCAGCTTCTTCAGCGGGCGCCTCGGCCTTCGCCGCGGCGGCGGTCAGTTCTTTCGACGTGTCGCGGCGGGCCATCGCTTCGCGGACGGCGAACGAGCTGGCGACGATCGCCGCCAGCGCGATCAGCGCCGAGACGGCGCCGCGGCAATAGCTTCGCTCCATGTGATGGCGGTTCGCCAGCCGCACGCCCAAACCGGTGAGCACGCCGATGACCACCGGAAACCAGGACAGCTCGTAGCGGGTCTTCAAGAGGCCCCCTTCGAGGACGACATCGAGAGCGACGCCGATCACGGCGCCGATAATCCCGCCGATGACCGCGGGAGCCAAGCCAGACTTCTCGGCTTGCATGACGACCCCTTCGAGGGCAACCCTCTTGTTGAAGAAAAGCAGTCCGCCTTCACACCCATGCAGACGAATGTCGGGCGAACGCACTTTGAGCCAAGGGCTCTGTTCGGCTCGCCGCGACGGCTTTTAGTGTAAGTCGTGGCTAAGGTTACGTCAATCTGCGGCCGCGGCGGGGCGTTTCGCGGCGGGGCGGCCTGAGCTAAAATCGCGGATTCGCTTGGTCGTAACGGAGTGGGTAGTAGGTAGGGGGTAGTCGGTAGTACGGAGGGAGAAATCTTTCCCTACTACCGACTACCCCCTACCCACTACCGACTATTTCAAGCATCCACAACTAACAACTAACAACGGACATTCTCCCATGAACATTGCAGTCATCGGCGGCGACGGTACCGGGCCGGAAGTGGCGGCTGAAGGCGTGAAGGTGCTTAAAGCGGTCGCCAAGCTGGAAGGGTTTGATAAGGACCTGAAGCTGACCGACCTTGATTGGGGCGGCGACCGGTATCTGAAGACGGGCGAGGCCTTGCCGGCCGATGCGCTCGATCAGCTTCGCAAGTTCGACTGCATTCTGTTGGGGGCGGTGGGGCATCCCGACGTGAAGCCGGGGATCCTCGAGCGAAAGCTGCTCTTGGACTTGCGGTTCGGGCTGGACCAGTACATCAACCTGCGGCCGGTAAAGCTCTTCCCGGGCGTGGAATGTCCGATCAAGGGCAAGGAGCCGGCCGACGTCGACTTCGTCGTGGTGCGCGAGAACACCGAAGACCTCTACTGCGGCGTCCAGGGCTTCATGCACAAGGGGACTCCCAGCGAAGTCGCCACGCAAACGGCCCTTTACACTCGCAAGGGCTGTGAGCGCGCAGTCCGCTACGCATTCGAACTTTGCAAGAAGCGGAACAATCCCAAGGGGAAGAAGCTCACGCTGGTCGCCAAGACAAATGTCATCCTCAGCCACGATCTGTGGTGGCGGACCTTCCAAGAAGTGGGCGAGGAATATCCTGACATTGAGAAGGACTACAACCACGTCGACGCCTGCTGCATGTGGATTGTGAAGAACCCCGAGTTCTACGACGTGATCGTCACGACCAACATGTTTGGCGACATCATCACCGACCTGTCGGGGATCATTCAGGGCGGCATGGGCGTGGCGGCCGGCGGCAACATCAACCCGGAGCCGGGCGGCGTGAGCATGTTCGAGCCGATGGGCGGGAGTGCGCCGAAATACACGGGCACGGGGAAGATCAATCCGATCGCGGCGATCAACGCGGTGAGCATGCTGCTGGAGCAGCAGGGCCAGCCGAAGGCGGCGAAGCGCGTGATGGATGCGATTCAAAAGGTAACCGGCACGAAGATGAAGAGCCAGAACGCCGGGAAGATGGGGTATACGACCAGCGAGGTGGGGGATTTGGTGGTGGAGGCGCTGTAGCGAGCCGGCCGCACTGAATCGAGTACGTTGGTCCCCGGCGCCTGCCTGTCACCCCGAGGTCCGCCGAGGGGTCCGGCCGGATTCCTTGGAAGACCTCGGAATGACTTGAACTAGCGGCAGCAAACCG
>DASVCM010000488.1:0-3845 GCA_036381635.1 Lacipirellula sp. | reverse complement strand
GGCACGTCGTACGTCTCGCTTTCGATGATCGCATAGGCGTGCGCTTCAGCGAAGGAGACCTGGCCATTCGCGTCGAAATCGGCGTTCGTCGGCTCGCCCTTGCGCGTGGTTCCCGACAAGGCCGACCAGAAGTAACTGCTGTATTCCTCGAATTCGTCGTCGGGCGTGCACCCCGCGGCGGCGCGATCGTGCCTTTGGGCGAAGAACCCGCAGCGAGCGTGAGAGGATAAGCCCAGCTCGGCATCGTTGCGATGGAAGATGGCATGCGAAAAACCGCCGGCGTAGCACTGCCCCATGACCAGGACCACCGCTACTTTCCGGTCTAGCCGATCGAGCCAGCGGTTGAATTGGCTCGCCGAGATTGATTCGTTGTTCCAAACCAGAAAGGACGTGTCGAACTTGTTATAGGGGATCTTGTGGCCGTCTTTGGTTTGCTTCTCGGTCCACTCCTCTTGTTCATAGTCGTATTCGTATCCGCCGTAGGCCTGCTCGCCGTGGCCGTCGACGTAGATGATCAAGCGGTCGCCCGCCTTTAATTGCCTTCCCAACTCGCGGAACTTTGCGGACAACTGGTCCGGTTCGGTCGGGCCGGCGACGTCGCGCACGCGATGATTCCGGTATCGCAAACCGATCGCATCGCCGTCGCCGAGCAGTTCGGCCATCATTCGCCGCGCCGGGGAGCAGGCTTTCTCCAGTTCGGGGTCCAGGTACTGAAGATCCCGCTCGCGGGCGGCGCCATCGGCGAAATGGAGGAAATGCGGCGGCTTGTCGGGGCGCTTCGCCCGCAATAGGTCTTGGTAAGCGAGAACATTGGTTTCGATCGAACGCTGGTTGGCCGCCGGCTCGGCGCCGCCGCCGATCGTCAGAAAGTAATCAGCGCCGCGAGCGGATGCGACGAGAGCCAGCACGAATACGGATAGAGCCGCGCTAACCGTTCGCATCATTCTTTTCGAGTCGTGCATAAAGATAAGTCCAAAGTTCCGAGTTCCCTGAAGTGAAGAGGTTCAGGCAGTATACTTCGAGTCCAGAAAGACTGCCTGGAGCAGGTAACCATTCATGCGTGCGGTCGTTTTCGAACAATTTGGCCAGCCGCCCAAGGTCGCAATGGTTGCGGAGCCTTCGCCTGATGACGACGGCGTCGTCATTGCTGTGCGGGCGACTGGCCTGTGCCGCAGCGATTGGCACGGGTGGCAGGGCCACGATTCGGCCATTCGCACGCTGCCGCATGTGCCGGGGCATGAGTTTGCCGGCGAGATTGTTGGCGTCGGTCGCGGCGTGAAGAAGTGGCGGATCGGGGATCGGGTGACGATGCCGTTTGTCGCCGGGTGCGGCCAGTGCCCGGAGTGCCACGCCGGGGCGGCGCAAGTTTGTGACCGGCAGTTTCAGCCTGGCTTTACCGCTTGGGGGTCGTTCGCGGAACGCGTCGCCGTGCGCTATGCGGACTTCAATTTAGTTCCGTTGCCGGAGGACATGTCCTTCGTAACCGCGGCCGCGCTTGGCTGCCGGCTCGCGACGGCATTTCGGGCGGTGGCTTTGCAAGGACGCGTCAAAGCGGGCGAGTGGGTTGCCGTTCATGGCAGCGGCGGAGCGGGGCTTTCCGCCATCATGGTCGCGGCGGCGCTGGGCGCTCGGCCGATTGCAGTAGACGTCAGTGATGACGCGTTAAAACTCGCACAGGAGGCCGGCGCCGAGCATACGGTAAACGCTCGCAAGGTAGCAGATGTCGCCAGCGCGATTGTCGAACATTCCGGGCGTGGCGCCGACCTTTCGATCGACGCTCTTGGCAGCGCAGTGACGGCGGTCAGTTCGATCCGATGCCTGCGCAAGCGCGGCCGTCATGTGCAGGTCGGTTTGCTGGTGGGCGAAGATTTCGAGCCGCGGCTGCCGATGCATCTGGTGATTTCGCGCGAGCTGGAGATTTACGGCAGTCACGGCCTGGCCGCGGCCGACTATTCAGGTCTGCTGTCGCTGGTTATGTCCGGAAAGCTGCAGCCGCAAAAACTTGTCCAGCGTACGATCACGCTCGATGAGGCTCCGCGGGCTCTCGTAGAACTTGGGGAGTTCAATCGCGCCGGCATCACAGTCATTGAGATGCGCTAATGTCAGGCTCGAATCGGCCGATGATTGAAATGCCGGCGCGCCGTTTGCTCGCCGATTCTCGGGGGAGCTATAATTACTTGTGCGCCGCAGCGGATGGGGCAAAACAGGGCGCTAATTGGAGGCTCAGCCATGGTCGCCAGAAGCTGCACATTCATTGCGACGGTCGCGATCGGGCTGACCGTTTCTCTTTTCGAAACAACGGCGCGGGCGCAGATCGTCGTCGGCCGCGGCGGCGGCGGGATTTCGATTGGCATACCCGGCGTTGGCGGCATTCGGCTGGGCGCGCCGCTACGTTCCCGCGGCGTCTATGTCGCTCCCTACGGCTCGGCGCCGTACGGTTACGGGTATGGCTACGGCGGATTGGATTACTCGTCGCCATATTACGGTCGCGTCACTCGTTATGCTGCTCGGCCGATCACCCCCTTCGCGTCGCAATCGCTGCCGACGGCCGGCGAATTGGGAGCGATGAACGACAGCGAGCTGCTTAACGCCATCGTGAGCTTACAGGCCCAGCTCGATTACGAACTTCAACGATACGATACGGCTGCGAGCTGGCAGAGCTATCTTCGGCTGCCTGAGGACGCCCTGCCCCCGGCGACGGACGATGGCCGTGTCATGCTCGGGGCGGCGTCGATTGCCGAGACGCTTAATCGCTTTGAATTGACGGCGGCCAACCCGCGCTTTGTACAGATCTCCGGGCTGGGGAGCTTCGCGGCGATGCACGCGGCGCTTGAGGAGCTTGCCAGCCGCATGGGCGTGGCGCCCTCGATGGCGAGCAGTTCGAGTACGAACGAGTCGGATAGAGATGGCATCGTGCCGCCCGCGAAACCGATGCCGCCGCAGCCTTCGTCGATCGTGTCGTCGCCGCGCGACCCGTACGAGTACGAGCCGCGAAGCATCGAGATGCGGAACTTGCACGCGACGCCTGCTGGGGGCGAGCTGCGGGAAGAAGCGACCGGCGCGGAGCCCGCTTCCGACCAGGTCGACGCCAGAGGCGCTTCGTCCGGCAACGAAGCGGAGCAGCTTCCCGCCCCGCCGCCCTCGCTGGTCGCCCCGCAGAATGAATCGGCGGAAGAGCATTCTATTCTATCTCGATAGACGCTACATCATCTTCGCCGAAAGGGTCGCTGGCCGTGGGTTGTCTCGAAGATAAGCCAAAGGAGTGGGACGTTCCTGGCAAATACGCATGCAAGAAGTGCAAGGCGACCTCCGACAAGAAGAAGAAGCTTTGCAAGCCGGTGAAGGGGGAGAAGAAGAAGTGAAGCGGGGGCGCTTTGGACCATGGGACCGTAGGACCATAGGACCGTAGGATCCTGGGGACCGTATGGCGTATCTGGCTTTCAGGTCCTATAGTCCCATGGTCCTACGGTCCCATGGTCTCTCTTCATGCGCATCGGCCTGTTCATTCCGTGCTACATCGACCAGCTTTACCCGCGCGTCGGCGTCGCCGCGCTGCGGCTGCTAGAGCACTTTGACGCCGGCGAGATTGAGTTTCCGCAGTCGCAGACCTGCTGCGGGCAGCCGATGGCCAACAGCGGCTGCGCGGACGACGCGCGGCCGGTGGCTGAGCGGTTTGTCGCGGCGTTTCGCGGGTATGACTACGTCGTGGGACCGTCGGCGAGTTGCGTGGCGATGGTTCGCCATCATTATGAGGGCCTGATTGCGGACGAGGCGGCCCGGGACGAGCTTGCGGGAAAGACGTTTGAGCTTTGCGAATTCTTGACGGACGTGCTCGAAGTGGGGCC
>DASVCM010000487.1:0-3122 GCA_036381635.1 Lacipirellula sp. | reverse complement strand
CCCCTCCATGCAGGAATAACCGCTAGAATCGGCAAAAACCTCACCTCCGGCACATCCGGAAGCGACCCCGCACCCCACAAACTCCGCCGCAGATTACCCCGTCGCACACGCATGCATCTGGCCCATTTAGCCCCGCCGCTCGCGGCGGGCCCCGCGGGGCGAGCCCCCCGGCTAAATGTTGCTCCACAATCACTCCGTGCCCTCCCTCGGCAAAAGCTTTAGAATTGCCAAGTATCCGCATGACCCCGGAGGCTCCTCACACAATGCCCACTCCCCTCCAAACCGTCATCCAGGCCGGCACCAAACTCTGGCTCGATTCGGTCGACCCCGAGCTGGTCGCCAAGAACCGCGCCCTCGGCGCCACCGGGGCCACCTCGAACCCGATCATCATCAGCGACCTCGTCAAGAGCGGCCGCTACGACGAAATGCTCGCCGAACTGATGAACGGCAAAAAGCTTTCCGACGACCAGGTCGCCTGGAACCTCACCGACCGCGTCGTCAGCGAAGCGCAAGGCCACTTCCGCGAGGTCTGGGACGCCACCGGCGGCGACGACGGCTACGTCAGCTTCGAGCTCGACCCGCTGCTCGAAGACGTCGCCAATCCCATCCCTCACGATGAAGGGGTGAAGCGCTATGTCGAATTAGGGACCCACTGGTCCGCAAAGCACTCCAACCGCATGATCAAGGTCCCGGCCACCCCCGCCGGCCTCGACGCCCTCGAAGAGCTCGCCGCGCGCGGCGTCTCGCTCAACGTCACGCTCGTCTTCACCATGCGCCAATACGAAGCGGCCCGCGACGCCATCTGGCGCGGCGCCCAGCGCCGCAAGAATCTCGACAACTTTAAGAGCGTCTACAGCATCTTCATCTCGCGCGTCGACGTCTACACCGAGCGATTCGTCCCCTCGCTCTCGGAAGCCGCGCAGGGTCAGGTCGGCATCGTGAACGCCAAGCAGATGTGGCGCGCCAACCAGGACTTCTGGGCCGACAAACGCACGCCCCTCAAACAGGAAATCGTCTTCGCCAGCACCGGCGTCAAGCGCGAAGGCGACCCGCCCTGGAAGTACGTCGAAGCCCTCGTCGGCAGCGACATCCAAACCAACCCGCCGGCCACCAACGAAGCCGTCGAGGCCAGCGGCCGCACGTTCCACCGCACCGTCGACGACATGCCGCCGCCGCAGGTCGTCAGCGAGATCGACGCCAAGGTCGACGTAAAGCACCTGGAGCAAACCCTCATGGAAGAGGGCTTGCGCAAATTCGCCGACCCCCAAAAAGCCCTCCTCAAACTAGTCGCCGAAAAACGCGCCGTCCTCGCCAACGTGTAGCGAACCCTCTTCGACTCACCGCGCTAACCCGCGCCCGTTAGCCGCGCTCACGCTAGCGGAGCGCGTTCACGGCCCGCTCTCCGCCGCGCGATACTCCTCATCGCTCACCGGCTCCAACCACTCGACCGCCATGCCGTCGAGCTTCTCCTGGATCGCGATGTGCGTCATCGCCGTCGTCGCCGTCGCGCCGTGCCAGTGCTTCTCCCCCGGCGGGAACCACACCACGTCGCCGGCGCGAATCTCCTGGACCGGCCCGCCCAGCCGCTGCGCCCAGCCGCGCCCCGCCGTCACCACCAGCGTCTGCCCCAGCGGATGCGTATGCCACGCCGTCCGCGCGCCCGGCTCGAACGAAACGCTCGCCGCCGCCACCCGCGCCGGCTCAGCCGCGTCGATCAACCGTTCAATCCGCACCGCCCCGGTAAACCACTCCGCCGGCCCGTCGCTCGACGGCCTCGAATTGCTTCGCACAATCTCCATCAGCGAGTCTCCTTGTGACGCGAGCCTCATTGTGACTTCCGCTCACCACAAGCTGCAATGCACTTGCCTTTCCGGCGATGCCCTCACTGGGCGTAATCAAGGCCCTGTACGCCGACGCCGTTAAATCGAAGCCTTGGCTTCGTCCCAAAGGGAGGGCGAGGCTTTTAGAACAATCCCCAGTGTTGGACGCGGAGAACATCAGGATGGAATGACGCTAACGGGTTACGCACCCTACCAAGGGCTAACGCCGGCAGGCTATTGCCTGCCGTCGCATGGCTTCAATTCCGGCAGATGCATAACTTGGCAGTTGGAAATGGCCTCAGAAATCCAGACGCCTCAGTTCCGCCAAACCTTGCTCCAACGACTGCCACGCTATGTCGTCCGCAGAGATGCCGCTGGACTCATGGCTAGCGACCGGCGCGGCGATCGTATCAAGCAAGCTGCCCAATCTGTCCATCGACGCAGAGTCGCGATCGGTCCGCCTTGCTAGTCTTCTCGTTTCGAAGAGATCGAACTCAAAGTAGATTTGTTCAGGCAGCAGTGTTGCACCGCGATTAAATGAAGGCGTAATTTCAGTCGGCAGCGTCAGACCGGCAAGGAAAGCGCCCATTTTCGATGCCAGTTCGTCGGCGTAACTCGCCTCGAGCGAGAAATATGCCTCTCTCGAACTACGCTGCGACGGCATCTCCCCAAAACGCGCCTTCCAAACGTCTAAGTCGCTTCCGTCAACATCGCCGTCGGCCGTGGAATCGCCATGGCGAATTGTTGGGCTCGGTCGTCCCAGCTCGCGTTGCCAGGTGAGAAAATCCCTGCCGTCGGTAACGCCGTCGAAATTAAAGTCCGCCGTCAAGGCGCCCCGTCGCGATTGCAGCTCGAACGTGCCGATATCGATCTGGTTTCCAGCCAGTCGCGTATACGGCGCCCCCCGCTGATCAAACTCGGGCACGCCGCCGACCCCGGGCTCCAACGCGGCGTCTCCCCTGTCGATGGCAGGACTACCCGGCCGTAGCGTGTGCGTCGGCGTCGGCCCGCCATTGTGGGCCAGCGGATGGAGCAATGGATCAATCGGGCCGTGCAACGGTCCGCCAACGAGATTTCCGTTGGCATCGGCTGAAGAGACCGGGGCTTCGATAAGTGACGAACCCGCGTTTGTACCGATGAGATTAAACTGAGCCACGGTCGGGCTGCCCGCAATATCCGGCGCGACCGCGGTATTATCGAAGTTCAAAGCCACGATCGAATGGTCCAATTCCAGCACGCCGCTGGCAATGTGGATTCCGCCGCCGCTGCCCGCGCTATCGTTGTCTGAGTCGGACGTGTTGG
>DASVCM010000486.1:0-8505 GCA_036381635.1 Lacipirellula sp. | reverse complement strand
GTCCGGCACGTTCGGGTCCACGAAATCGAAGTGTTCGGTGATCTCGAGGCCTTCCGCATAATGCAGCACGGCGGGAGACTCGAGGTGCCCGAAAGGCACGGCCAAGCAACGGCAAATGCGACGCTCCAGGAGCACGAGGATGAAGTCCATGTCGAGCAGGTTGAACATCGCCGCGTTGTTCGTGCGGGTCGGGTGAGCCAACGTTGTTTTCGTGACGCCTTCGTAGACGAGGGCGCGCGATAATAGCGGCCGGGCGCGTTCGATCAACCACCGGCAAACCGCCGGGCTCAAAAAATCCCTAAAGGAGCGGAGCAGCGGGCTGTCGTTCAGATCCGTAGCAGGCGGCGGTGCGAGCCAGGCGGATAAATCGATGGAGGTTGCCAGGTGCCGCCACGATCCGGGGCCCGCGGGCTCGCGTGCCGCGGTACGCTCGCCGGCCGACTGGCCCAGCCCCGTGCCCTCGCCCGCGGACTCGCCCAGTCCGGAACTTTCGCCGGCGAGGACCGCGATTTGCGCCTGTGCCGACGGCCAGCCTCTTTCGGCGGCAACGACGAGCGATTCGAGCGCGTCCGCGAGGTCGTGGCGGCGGCTCACGCCGATGCCGAACAACACCGACAGCAGCGCAGCGGCTTCGGCGCCGCCGCGCTGACTCGCATCGGCCAAGAAGCCGATCCCGTCGTTCGGCAGCAGCGGCGCCCGGTCGCCGACCAAAAGCCGTTTGCCGAGCCGCGTAATGGCTTCCACGTCGTTCTTGTGGACGCCGGCCACAAGGTGATTGATCGCCTCGGTATGTTTACCGGCTTCGTCGCATTGCTGGGCCTTCGCGACGTCCGGAGACAGTTCTCGGCTCGCCGCAGGTGTAAGTTGCGACACCCTAAATTCCCCCTACCGTCTTGAGCGCTTCCCTTCTAATCAGGCCGCGGCTGTCAGCGCCGTAAGGTATCACACGAAGGCGGGTTCGCTGTCCGGCTTGGCGTGGCCGCACCGCGAGTAGTAGGTGACGTGGCGGCCGTGTACCATGGCGCCGTCTGCTCAGGGCGTATGGCTTCGAGGACGGCGTAAGCCCGGTCAAAAACGGGTTTGTCTTAAGCGCGGAGTTGGCCGCGATGCGGCACTTGGTATGCGCTCAGGAAGTCGCGCTCGCCGGAAGGCAAACAACGGGGAAATTCAGTGATCTTGGATCGCGGCACCGCGTCGCGCGCCAAGAAACGTGGAACGCTTCATAAACGAGCCGCTCGGGGGATTGATGATGAAAACGGGTTCGATCACTTCGCTTAATCGCAAGAAGCTGGCACGCGCCGTGGCCATGGCCTTGGCGATACCGGCCGCCGGCCTATCGGCCGCTTACGCTCAGGAAGGTCCGGCCGCATCGCAAACCCAGCAACAAGGGCAGCTGGAGCAAATCACCGTGACGGGGTCGCGCATCGTGCGCCGGGACTACTCCGCCAACAGCCCCATCCAAACGGTCGACCGAGACACTCTAGACTCGCAGGCTTCCATCGGGCTCGAATCGGCATTGGACCAGCTGCCGCAGTTCGTGCCCGCTGCGACAGAGCTCACTCAGATGCAGGACCAGAGTCAGCTCACCGACAACTTCCCGACGAAGACGGCCGGCGCCTCCTTAATCAGCCTGCGCGGCCTCGGGCCGAACCGAAATCTCGTGCTCCTCGACGGCTACCGCGCCGTGCCGGTCAACGCGACGATGGCGGTCGACATCAACTCGATTCCGTCCGCGGCGATCGAACGTGTCGAGACCATCACCGGCGGCGCCTCCTCGGTGTACGGCGCGGACGCCGTCGCCGGCGTCGTGAATTTCATCACGAGGAAGGACTTCGAGGGCGTCAATATCGATGCCCAGTACGGCAATGTTCAGAACGGCGAAGGCCCGCAAACCCGCGTCTCCGCCTTGTTCGGAATGAACAGCCCCGACGGCAAGGGCAACGTCATGCTCGGTATCGAGCGGGCCAAACGCGAGCCGCTTGCAGCCATCGATACCGATTTCTATAACCATGCGATGCACGATCCCCTCTCGGGAGGAGGCACGGAGTTCATTCATACGGATCCGTCCTTTGCCATCGACCGGAACAACCCTCCCGACGGCGCCGTCATCGATCAGATTTTCGACGGGGCTCCCCCGGGCGTCGTGCTGCGCAGCACTCCGAACGGCCCGATTACGGGCGGTGTCTCCTGGAACAACGACGGTACGGTCTACACGGGCGCCGCGAGTTTCAACGGCACGTCGCCGACGGGTCCCGGCGCGACCGAAGGCGTCTACCGCTACAACGGCCTGTACAACGTCGTGGCCGGCAATGCCAACCTGCCGGGCAACTATCCGTGGCGCCACATCGACGCGCAGGGTCAGATCCAGCAAGAGATCCCGTACCAGACCGCGAACGTCCCGCTCGATCGGACGTCCGTGTTCGGCCGCGCTCAATACGATCTGAGTGACCGCGTCACAGCCTACACGCAGTTTCTCGGCGTGGAATCGAGCACGGAACGCCTGTGGTCCATGTCGCCCATGACCGGTGGTTGGGGCATGAGCATTCCCCACGGCTCCCAAATCTACGGGCCGTCGTTGAATCAGGACGGAACGACGAACGGCAACTACTTACCCGGCGGCCGCTACGGCCTCGACTGCCCGTCGACAGGCGGTTGCACGATGTCGCAAGTGTGGCCCGTGTCGCCCGAGCTCGACCAGCTGCTCAACTCGCGAGCGAACCCGGATGCCCCTTGGACCTTCAATTACGGCTTGGATTTCTCGGATTGGGGCATTCCAGGCTACGAGCGCGCGATTTTCAGCACGACGCGGACCACCCAGCTCAATTTCGGGCTCAAGGGAGACCTGCCCGGCATTGACGGCACCTGGGACGTGGTCGCATCCAAGGGCGCATCCAAGCTGGACATGAGTTATAGCGGCTACGCGTCGCTTACCAGGACTCGAACCATCTTCCAGTCGCCGAATTTCGGGCAAGGATTCTTTCAGCAAGCCAACCCAGAGGGTGGCGGTTTCGCGGGCGGTATCGCGACCTGTACCTCCGGGATGCCGGTATTTCGCAATCATTCCCAGATCAGCCAGGATTGCCTCGACGCCATCTTTGTGACGGCTCAGCACCAGTCCGAGATGGATCAGGATTTCATCGAGGCGAACGTCCAGGGCCATCTCGTGAACATGCCGGCCGGCGAGGCGCGCTTCTCGGTCGGCACCACGACCCGATCGTATGACTACTACTACTACTTCGATCCCATGCAGCAGGAGGGCTCGTTCAACGACAACCTCCTCGGCTTCCCCGCCGACAACTCGCAGGGCTCGACGTCGGTCAACGAAGTCTACGGCGAATTGCTCCTGCC
This sequence comes from Lacipirellula sp., assembly GCA_036381635.1. GTDB lineage: Bacteria > Planctomycetota > Planctomycetia > Pirellulales > Lacipirellulaceae > Lacipirellula. The sequence goes on along the minus strand of DASVCM010000486.1, from coordinate 5,157 downwards.
GATGCTCAACGACAAGGCCGGTGCCGAGCATTTGAATTTGGAGCTCGGCTATCGCTATTCCGACTATGAGCAGCAGGGCGGCGTGGACACGTGGAAAGCGCTCATCGACTGGGGCATCACGCCGACTCTGCGCTTCCGCGGCGGCAAGCAGCTCGCGACGCGTGCACCGGACATCGCCGAGATGTTCCAAGCGCAGACGCAAAGCTGGTACGTCTCCGGCACCGGCGATCCCTGCGGCCTCAACAGCAACGCGCCGTATGGCGTGAATGCGTCCGTCAATCCGAACTATCAACAGGCGCTCAGCATCTGCAAGGCGCGGATGGGCGCGGTAGGCGCGGACACGTTCTACGACCCGAGCACTCGGCAGCCGAACGGCTTCTCCTGGACCCCCTTCGTGAACGCAACGGGTAACCCCAACGTCGACCCGGAAACGGCGACGACCTGGACCGCGGGTTTCGTCTGGCAACCGCAGTCGGGCCGAGAGAAGCTGGACGGGCTGAACTTGACCGTCGACTACTACAGTATCGATCTCAAGGACATGATCTCGGTGGAGCCCGCGGAAGTGGTCTACGAGCAATGCCTGAGCGTGGCGTCGAACCCCGCGGGAGACCCCAACACTCCGGCTTGCCAGTCCGTCTTCCGCAATCCCACGGGCGGCGGCGCGGCACCGACCACGGTGACTTACATCAACGCCGCGTTCGCAAAGGTCGAGGGTGTCGACTTCACGGCGAATTGGCAGACGGATCTCGCCAACGGCAACTTCGGTATCAATTTCATGATCACGAAACTGCTCACGGAAGAGACGCAAGCCACGCCCGATGCACCCGTGATCGACTGGAAGGGCAGCCTGGGGCCGACGCCCGGCACCTCGCTGACCAACGGAGCCTACGACTACCGCACGTTCACGAACTTCAGCTACAGGCGTAACGCGTGGAATCTGGCGATGCGCTGGCGCCATCTGCCGAGCGCGGTCGCGGCGACGGCGGCGGTGACGCCCTTGACGACCGATCTCGGCGCGCAGGAGTCTTACGACGTGTTCGACCTCACGGGGTCGTGGAACGCCGCGTCCAACACGACGGTGCGCTTCGGAATCGAGAATCTTTTCGATACGCCGCCGGTTTGGACGGGCGGCCGAAGCGCCGCGGACCCGCATCCGACCAATGGCTCGTCGACGACCGAGGCCGGGTTCTACGACATTCTCGGGAGGCAGTACTACATCGGCGTCGCGCTGAGCTTCTGACGAAGGTGCCTCACGAGGCTGTCTAATGAAGCCGAGCCTTAGACCGGCGAGTCGGTAGAGCGGTCCACGCGCAATCAGCGGTCCACGCTCAATCGACTATCGTGCCGGTGCCGTTACACGCCGGGCGAGCGACGCGCCAAGGAAGGCGCGTCGCTCGCACATAAATGACGAGAGGACTGCAAACACGGGAGGCCCTATGACACGTTGGCTCACGATCGGCGCGGCGCTGGTCGTCTTGAGCGCCGCCGGCAATGTTTTCGCGCAAGCGTCTGCGGCGGGTGCGTCTCAAGTTGCACCGGGCGCCGCGGCGGCTTCCGTCGCGCCGAGCGCTGCCGCGGCTCCCGCGGCGCGGGTCCGCCCGCCGCTCTTCTTCAGCGAGGGCTGGCAGCCGCTCAAGACCCCGCCCGACGACCACGGCGCTTGGCCCGCGTCGCAAAGCGGAGTCGCGAGCCCGACGCTCGAGCTCTCGCTGCACGGCGCGTCCGGAAAGGAGATCCAGCTCGTCGCCGTGCGCGGCCAGTCGGACCTCTATCCGATGAACTTGTGGACGGGAACCACGACGTCGCCGAGCGCCGCGTCGCTGCGCGACCGCGACAACTTCGTCGACTTGAGCGATCCGCTCGCGAAGATCCGCTGGACCGTGCGGACCTCGGGCTTTCATCAGGTGCGGCCGATCATCAAGCTCGCCGACGGCACGTGGCTCATCGGCGATCACGCCACGGGTCCGTCCGTCGACTTCAACATCGACGACATCTCGATCGCCGATGTGCGCTGGATGAAGCTCGACATCGATCGCGTGGTGACCGTGGGCGACTGGGTCGCGAATCCCGACCTCCGCAAGGTCGACGAGGTCGGCTTCGCGGATCTTATCCCCGGCAGCGGCCACGGTCCGGGCGGTTACGCGAACGTGACGCGCATCGAGGTCTACGGCCGACCCGTGAAGCGCTGAAGGCATGAAGCGGCGATGCGGTGACGCGGTGACGCGGTGACCGCCGGGCAAATGCGCCCACTTCTTTCGGCGGTGAAGCAGTGAAGCGGCGACGCACCAACGCCGCGAGTCGGTGAGACGGGCCAGGCAGCGAGTTGCGGGGCGCATAGCTCACAGCGTGCGCCCCCCCCTGACACCGCGACCGCGCTACGACGCGCTGACCGCCCTTTGCGCGGGTCGCCTCGGTTTCGAGCCGATCGAGAGCGCCGGTCCGCCCTGGCGCGCCCGCCGCAGGTGTGCGACGCTACCTTCGACGAGCCAAGGGGGGCGCATCATGCATCGAGCATCGTGGACTGTCGTTCGTCGGGCGGCGGCTGCATTCCTGTGCCTTGCCGCCCTCGCGGCGAGCGCGCCGACTCCGGCGCAGCCGGGCTCAGCGAATTCGGCGGACTCGGCGGGTACCGCAAGCTCGGCAGGTGCGGCGAGCTCGGCGGATGCAGCGAGCTCGGCGGACTCGGCGGATCCGGAGGCCCACGTCGGCGTGCTCGCGCCGTCGAATCTCGGCAAGGAGCGGCCCGCGCCGCCGTTCAACCTTACCGGCACTTGGCAACACGAATTCACGGGGCCCGACTCTTGGCGCTTCGTGCCCAAAAAGTTCGAGCTGACACCGTGGGCGCAGACCTACTACGACGCGGGCGTCAAAGCGCAGGCCGAAGGCAAGGTCTATCGAGACGACATCGGCCAGTGCTGGCCTGCCGGCATGCCGCTCATCATGACGCGGGTGTGGCCGATCGACATGATTCAACTGCCGACGGCCATCTACATGATCAGCCACTTCATGAACAGCGTCCGCGTCATCTATATGGATGGCCGCGAGCATACCGACCCGGACTACGTCGTACCGAGCTTCAACGGCGAGTCGATCGGCCGCTGGGAAGGCGATGAGCTCGTCATCGATACCCAGTACTTTCCCGGGCATCACCACTGGATGGACCAGGGCGGCGCCGCGATTCCGGCCAGCGAAGATTTGCACATCGTCGAGCGCGTGCGCATGGTCGAGAACGGTCAGGTGCTCGAGATCGGTTACACGATGACGGATCCGAAGAGCTGGAAGGGCGAATGGAAGACGACCAAGCGTTTCGGGCGCGTCAACGACGTCGACCTCATCGAGGCCGAGTGCTTGCCGGACCTCAACGAGAACCTGCCGGGCACGCAGTCGAAGTCGCTGGTTCGCTGAACCGCGGCTCGAGCCCAAGACCCAAAAGGAGAACCGTGATGCCATCCGCAACATCGTCGTCGATCGCCGGCCGCATCGCGGCGCTCGCCCTCGTCGCTTTGACGGCGCTCGCCTCTCCGGCGAGTTTCGCGCATCACTCGCCGGCCGTGTTCGATCGCAGCCACGAGATCGTCGTCAAAGGCGTGGTCACGGCGTTTCATTGGGGCCAGCCTCATTCGTGGATCCATATGAGCGTCGCGAACGACACGGGTGCGGTCGAGGAGTGGACGATCGAGATGGACCCCGCGAGTCACCTCCGGCGCCGCGGCTGGAACGCCAAGACCGTCAAGCCCGGCGACCAAATCGCGGTGACCGTCCACCCCCTCCGCAGCGGCGAGATCGGCGGCCAGTACGTCTCGGTCGAGCTGCCGGGCGGACAAGTCATGGACGCGACCTATAAGGAGCCGCAAGTCCTCGGCGACTGAGGAGCCGCGAGTCCGCTAGAAGTCCCGCCGCAGCACGAGCTGCCACATGCGCGGCTCGCCCGGCGAGCCCGTCGTATTTTGACCGCCGGGCGCGGCGAAGCCGTACCAATAGAACTTGTCGGTCAGATTGGTCACTGCCAGAGCGAAGGACCAGTCGCGATTCTTCGTCAGGTAGGTCAAACGCGCGTTCAACAGGCTATAGGCCGGGATGATGTTGATAGCCGGATCGGGCTCCTCCCCGGGCGCCGAGTTCGTCGCGTGTGAGGTATAGGTCCAGTCGAGGCGCGGGATGAAGCTCGCGCCGCTCGGCAAGTGGATCTCATACTGTGCGCCGCCGCTCATCGTCGTCTTCGGCTGAATCAACGAGCGCGGATTGCGGTAGCCGAGCGCGGTCGTATCGCTCACGTCGGACGTGAACTCGTTGTATCCCGCCGTGAAGTTGATAGTGAAGTCGCCGAAAGGATTGGCCGTGGCCTCGAGCTCGAAACCCTTGACCTTGCCCGGCGCACTGAAGAACGCGAACCAGTTCCATCCGTTCTGGCCGGCAAGCGGTGTGCCGGGCGGGCAGATTCCGCCGAGAGGACCGAAAACCGGGTCGCCGGGATCGGCCGCATCGAACGGCGTGCACTGCGCCGCGTTCGTCGTCACGACCCGCGGGTCGTAGTCCATGTAGAAGAGGTCGGCGTTGAGCCGCAGGCGCCGATTCACGAGATCGCCCTTGTAACCGAGCTCGTAGGACGTGACCTCCTCCTGCGGGAACGGCTGGAGCTGACCCGGAGTCCAGGGCCGCGGCTGGAAGCCGGCCGAGCGGAAACCCGTCGCGACCGTACCGTACACCATGCCGGCATCGGCGAAGTTGTAGTTGACGCCGACCGTCCAGTCGCTGCGCGTCGTCGAGCTCACGGCGGGCTCCGCGATCGTGAGGAAGCCCGTGTGGTCGAACGTATACTCCTTCTTCTCGTTCGTGTGGCGCAGACCCGCCGTCACCGACAACTTGCTGTTCACGTCGAAGACGCCGTGCACGAACACGGAGTCGTTGCTCGTGTGGAAGGAATCGTTCTGATCGAACTCGGGGATGATGCCGAGGTAGTTGAACGGCTGCAGGTGGACACGGCCGCCGAGCGAAGAGTTGGCGTCGTAATAGAAGGCGCCGGCCGTCCACGCGAGCTTGGCGTCGATCGCGTTGCCGCTGAACTGAAACTCGGCCGTCCGCTGCTGGTGATCCAGGATGTTGTACGTCGTCGTCATGTCGAGGGGCAGGTCGTCGCCCGTCGTGAAGACCGCATGG
>DASVCM010000485.1:0-4826 GCA_036381635.1 Lacipirellula sp. | reverse complement strand
CCCATCGCGGCATCGCCTTCCCTACAGCAGGAGCCGGAAGCGGCGCATGGGCAGAACGGCACTACCGAAGTGGAGCAGGACCTGCTCGCGGGGATTGAGGAATTTCGCAATCAGTTAGCCCAACTCAAAGTTCAAAACTTTGAAGAAGAGGCTCCCACGCTGGCGGCCATGGGCGAGTAGCCCACTACGAGGCGAGTTCGAAGATCGCCTCGACTTCGACGGCCATGCCGGCCGGCAGCGACGCCGCTCCAACCGCGCTGCGCGCCGCGATGCCGTGCTCCTCGCCGAACACGTCGCGCATCAGCTCACTGAAGCCGTTGATCACGGCCGGATGATCGGTGAACTCGGGCGTGGCCTGAACCAGGCCGAACGTCTTGATCAGCCGCGCGACGCGGTCGAGCGAACCGCAATGCTTCTTGAGGGTCGCCAGGATGGCGAGCCCCGTCTGGCGAGCCGCCGCGTAGCCGGCTGCGACGTCAAGGTCGTCACCCACGCGGCCCTTGATGAGCGTTCCGTCGGGCCGCAGTGGGCCATGGCCGGAAAGATACAGCAGTCCGCCAATCTCGACGATTGGCTTATACACGCCGACGGCCTTGGGCGCCGGCGGCAACTCGAGTTTCAATTCCGCGAATCGGGCTTCGGTGTTCACAGCGGACTCCCTTGGCGATTAATCCTTCTTGTATACGGCCGACGGGTCGAATACGCGCTTACCAACGACCTTCCAGCTATTGTCCTCATAATGGCGGAAGAAGCAGCTTTGATAGCCCTCGTGACAGGCCGCGCCGACTTGCGTGACTTTAAGCAGCACGGCGTCGCCGTCGCAATCCACGTAGATTTCTCGCACGTGCTGGACGTGGCCACTTTCTTCGCCCTTCTTCCACAGACGGCCGCGACTGCGACTGTAATAGACGGCCTGGCCCGTCGCCACGGTCTGCTCCCAGGCCGCCTGATTCATGTGGGCGAGCATCAGTACCTGGCCAGTTTGGGCGTCCTGCACCACGGCGGTGACGAGTGCGTCGGGGGAATCGAACTTGGGGAGCGCGGCTGACATGTTGTTTGGGTTCCGGAGTCGCCGGCAACGAGCGATGCGCCGGCAGCCCTAGAATACCCGGCTTAACCGGTCTGCGCCTACGATCGGCCGAGCTTGCCAGGGAGCGGCGGTGGCTTTCGAAACCGGGCCGCATGCACTTGCGATACGACCGGCGCGTTGGGCAATGCCGGTTCAAGTTGCGTCTTCGGCCGGCCATTGCAGCAATGGCGCTGCGAAGTCGAACTCTATGGTCGAAGAGCGATGTTTTTTTGCGGCTCCAAACCTGGGAGGCATTCCTTGCATTCGACGACCATCGTACTGCCGGTCCACAACATGGAGCGTTCGCTGCGGCCGGAGGTGATGCGGATTCTGGACCTGGCGGAGATCCTCGGCCGGCGCGTCGCCGTGGCGATTGTTGACGATGGATCGCACGATGGAACCTACGAAGCCGCTTGTGAACTGGCCCGCCAGTTCCCGCAGGTCCAGGTGCTTCGACAGCCCTACCAACGCGGACTGGGCGCCGCGTTGGAGCAAGTTCGATTGCGCCTTCGCGTCGACCGCGTGGTGGCCCACGACGGCGTAGCGGCCATCGACCTTGATGAGTTGGCCCAAGTACTCGCCTCGGAGCGCATGACGGGCGCGGAAACAGATCTGCGGCAATCCGCATGCGAGGGGCGCGGTTCTCGCCGCATCGGCGGAGCTTTGCCCACACATGTCAGGCCGGCGCCGAAGGCGGGAAAGACGAGTACGTTCCGCTGGCTGCGTCTGGACGAACCGATCACTCCGCGGCGAAGCCGCGCATACCATCCCGCACTAGCTGCCTCAAACGGGCTCGGCCTTGGGCCCGCCGGCGCTGCAACCGCTTTCGCAAGCTCGGCTCCCCTAGCCACTTGAACCAGCTTCAACACGGCGGTCCCGCGAAACGGATTGTCCACTTGTCGCCACGCGTCGGCATGCTGCCGCTGCGCGCAATGCTCGATTGACGGTTACCGCTCGTCCGCAAAGACGATCAAATTGTCCGCAAGCACTTGCACAAACTTGTCGGGCCGAATGCTTGACGGCGTTGCAATGGGTTTGCGGCAACCGCCACTTGTTTCGGCCTAGAAGGCTGCCTACCATGGGGGTGCACTTGGGCGAGTTGTGCCGGCCAGCGAACTCGCCCGTCCCGATTGCCGTCAGGGCAAGAATCCGCGCACGACCGGCGGGTTTGGCGGCAGTCATCATCAGCGTCCTTGCAAGAGCAGTGATGGCTGCAAGGTCCGCCTTTCTCATCGAGATGGCTGAATCATAGCTTCCTGAATCCGTGGATTCGCGCCTGCGGTGCGCTGGGATGCATTCCGCCGCGGCGCCAGTGATTGTCGGAAGCCTGGACACCACTTCTAGTCTCGCAGCGCTCGCTGCCGAGAGGAGGCTCCGAGAGTATGAGCACCGTGGAATACAACTTTGAGCTTGGCGGATTCCATGCCCCGATCCCAGCGCCGGCGGGGTCGTTGGTCAACCCCCAGAAGAAACGAATGCACCGCATCGGCGAAGTGCGGCAAGAGCAGGGCGTGTCCGTAAGGTCGGCGGCGCGCCGGTTAGGCGTCTCGATGCAGGAGGTGCGCGAGCAGGAAGACCCTGCATGCGATCTGCGGCTGTCGCAACTGCACCAGTGGCAGGAGGTCTTGGAGGTGCCGCTGGCGGATCTGCTGCTTGATAGCGACGCACCGCTGTCGGCCCCAGTGAGCCAGCGAGCGCGGATGCTGCGCGTGATGAAGACGGTAAAGGCGTTGGCTGAGACCGCTTCCGAGCCTTCCGTGCAGCGGCTCGCCCAGATGCTAGTCACGCAACTCGTCGAAGTCATGCCGGAGCTGAAAGAGGTTTCGGCCTGGCACTCGGTGGGTCAGCGACGAACGCAGGACGAGATGGGGCGGATTATTGAACGCACGATCCCCGACAGCTTCTTTGGCGACTCGACGTACTAGGGGATGCTGCGGGAGGGCGATGCCCAGCCGGGCGGCTGCTGGAATCGGCTCGGCGTTCGGCCTCGCCCTCCCCATCACGCACTCGGCATTTGGACGCCCGACGTGCCGTCAATCGTTATGGACATCTGGGGTTCTTGCCCCGGCCAACGTCGCTGCTGTCGCGCTTTGAACATGGCGGCGAGTGACAGGGCGATAATAGCCAACCCGAGCAGCCCGGGCGTCAAGTAAGCGTACCAGAAAACGCCGACAACGACGCCGATTGCTGCCGGCCAGCGTTCGAGGAAATGGCTCGCGGGGGCAAGTCGTTCCGGCCGACGCCACGCGCTGATCGTTAGGGCGCTGATGATGATCGCCAGCAACCAGCGGCTGGCGCCAAATCCGCCGCCGGTGCGCTGCAGCTCGAGCGTTCCGTCTGGCCGTCCACGGTAATACGCTGCGAACGCTGTTGGCCCGCGCGGTGGGTCGTGTTCGTATGTCGGCTCATCGCCGACCAGGACGTTGATTTGCTCACGCAACTCGGCCCAATCGTCTTCCGCCGCCTTGTTCGCATGACCGCGACTCGGAACATCAAGCAATCGAACCCATGGTGCGAACCAATATTTGAGCTCCCATTCTGGTAATTGAAACGCCAGCGGACTCGCTTCTCGAATGGCCGCGAATTGTTCGCTCCGGACGGCGTTCTCAAACGTGGTATGATCGAGCAAGGCGCCTTCGCCGACCAGCGCCCATTCACCGGCAGATGCGCCTTCGATCTGGAAAAAAGCTCGGCCGATGCGTACGGCCTGTCCATCCACCAGGACCGCGGGCGGCGCGTACTTGAATTCTGACTGCTCAATCTCGGACGTTTGGCGATAAGCCACGGTTATCAACCGCGGCAGATATCGAGATCCCGCCGGAACCATGAGCTCCCCTTCGCGCGCCTGCCTGACGAGAATCGGTTGACCGTCGACCTCGGCGTGCAATAGCTCGGCGCCGGCGGGCATCTTTAGCGACAGGTTCGAACCGCCGCCCGGCTGCACGATCATAGTCGTTTGGGCCGACCACGCGCCGCCGTCGTTCAGCAAGAATCGCGTGGTGGCCAAACGCACCGTCGCGCGACGCAACGAGTCCGGGAAGACTCGCTGCACGGCGATGTATTCGTCGCTATCGGCTTGATACGTAGATCCGCGCACTGCTTCGCCGGCTGCCGATTTCAGCGACGCGGGCAAATTCTGCCGCTTAAGACCTCGCCGCGTCCATTCGGCCGACTGGTTCTTCGGCGGCTCCGGTAGCGCGAGGAACACGCGCTGTTTCATCGCGTTTAGTACCCGTAGCTGGGGAAAGCGGAGTCGTTGGTCATTCTTGACGGAAACGACGCCCGACAGCCGCACCACGAATCCTTCTCCGGCGGGAACAGGATCATCGAGCTCAATCTCGATAATCCGATCAAACTCGCCGGCAGTGTTTGAAGCTTTCGCACTCTCCGCATTTGCTCCGGCGACGAACGGGCCTTGGAATTCTGGAGAGGCGGCGAGTTTTATCTTATCGACCACGCCCTCGGCGACTGTTCCAACCACAATGACATTGGCCGTTTGCTCTGCCGGCGAGCCGTCGATCGTCACCAACGCGTCGGCGCTGAACTGGGCGTCATTGGGCGTGACTGCCAGACGCATCGACGGCGTGACGCTTCGATGAAGAGCATATCGGCCAACGTGGAATCGAGTTCCATCGCCGCGCCCGTCGTCGGCGACAGCCGAAAGCGGAAGATCCGGCGTCGCAACCAGCACTTCGCTGGTTCGATAGATATCAACGGCCAGCGGGCCCGTTGGTAAGCCTTCCAGAGCGACTTGCGG
>DASVCM010000484.1:0-6998 GCA_036381635.1 Lacipirellula sp. | reverse complement strand
TGCCCAGGACGTCCGGCCAAAATAGCACCTCCTTGCGTTGATGATCGAAGAGCCGCTTCCAGAGATCCTCGACGCTTGCCGCGATCTTCGAGGCTTCCTCGCGCTCCTTGGCGTTTATAACTTCGTTGCCATGGAAGTCCTTACCCGCAATCGTCTGCATGTCGGTAAACTTACCCAGGATCTCGGACTTCTCCGCCTGGTACTGATCCTGGAGCGTTCCCGCCGCCATCATCCAGCAGACGACGGCCGCGATGACGCCAACGACGCTGAGGACCCAGAATCGCTGGACCCACAGCGCCTGCATGAATGCCCGCACCTTATCCATATCAATCAACTCCGCTCGCGCTGGTGGCTTGCGATTAAGTTTGTCTCTTGGCTTGTTGCGTTGGTTGCGTGTGTTTAGTCGCGTTCACTGCACGGCCGGGTCGGCGTCCATCGCGACTTCATCGCCTGCGGCCGCGGCTTCCGCTTCTTCTGCTTCCGCGCGAGCGGCGGCAACTTCACGACGCACACTTCGCGTCTTCGGCTGCCAGCAGAACTGCACGACGAAATCGTATCGTTGAACTTCAATGAGGCCGGCATTGGGATCGGGAGGAGCGGCCGCTTCGCCAGCTTCTGCGCCGAGCGCTGGCTGCTGATCGAGGCCTAGGCTTTGCGCAAAGCTGGTTTGAGCGCCCCCTTCTGCCGCGAGCTCGGCATTCGGATCGATCATTTCTTTGCGCAACGGCTTGTCTTGTACGAGCCAGACGCGGCTGACGCCGAGGTCCTTGATCGGCACTTCGATGATCTCGCCAGTCGGTTTCTGCGTCGCAGGATCATACCCGTCAGGCAGCTTGACCGTTCCTTCCTCGAGATTCTTGATCAGCGTGTCTTCGACGAACTTCATCGTCTGGTTGGACTGATCTTTGTTGTGATAGTGGTAGCCGGTGAGCTGGATGACGTAGCCGGGGCCAGTCAGCGGTTCTGCCGCAGTTGCCGCTCCGGCGGAGGGATCGGCGGTCGTACCATCCATCGCCATCGCATCGGCGGGCGCTGCGCTGGGATCCATCGCGGCAACGTCTCCGCCGGCCGCCGGATCGGCGGCCACCGGTAGACCAGTCGCGGGATCGATGGCCGCGTCGCCGCCCTTCGACGCCTGATACGCCGATTCGACCAGCGAGAAGTACTCGCCTTGCAGATCGGCGTAGTGCTTCGACTCGAGCGAAGTGATGTGAAGCTCCTTGCGGCCCATGATGTTTTCGGCCGTTGGCTCTCGTTCGCCCTCGTATTCCGGCAGGGCCGTGTCGAGGGCCTTGAGGAGCTCCAGCCACACGAGCCGCCCTTCGACGTTGCTGGTGAGCTTGTTCTGCGTGTCGGCCAGCTTTGTGGCCGCCTCGCGAATGCCGACCCGCGTTGCCTCCATGCCGTCCGCGGTACTCTTCCAGCCCGAGGCGGCGCTGAAGGCGCTTTGGAACTCCGGCGTATCCTTGTCGGCCGACCGCCACGCCGCGACGTGCGTGAAGTAGTTGAAGGTCAGCCCGATCAGGACGGCAGCGACGCCGGCGACGGCCCACGGCTTCTTCGCGCGGACCATCCGGCGGCGGACGATCTCTTCCGGGAGCAAGTTGGTTTTCAATTCCGCCTTGCCGAGCCCCTGCACGCAGAGGCCGTACGCCGGACCGAAACTCAAGATGTTTTCTTTGAACTGGGCGTTGCTGCCGGCGCTGCCGGTCGAGAGGCGATTGAATTCCTCGATCGGCTTGACGTCTTGCTCCAGGTTCTGCGCAAGGTAGCGTTGGAGCCCCGGGAGCTTCATGGCGTTGCCCAGGGCGATGACTTCGCCGATATGGGCCGCCTTGTCGAGACTCTGGAAGTAGCCGAGCGAACGCTGGATTTCAGCCAGCAGATCGCTGAACACCGGCCGCATCGCCTGGAACACGGCCTTGGGGTCTTCGGCCTGCGTGGCGTTGCGCTTGAGGTGCTCGGCCTTCACAAACGTGAGCTTCAGCTCCTTGCTGAGGGCCCGCGTGAAATGGTTGCCGCCGATGGGAATGTTGCGCTGCCAGACGCGGTAGCCGTTGGTCACCACCAGGTCCGTCGTATCCGTACCCAGATTGATGACCACGGTCGACGCGGGCGGCTTCGCCGGGTCGTAGGGCTGCGAACGCAGATCGTCGAACCGGTCGAAGCAGACGTAGTTGTAGACGGCCAGCGGGGCGAGCTGGATGAGATCGACCTCGATGCCGGCTTCTTCCAGAGGCGCCAAGGCCCGGGCCACCTGATCGCGTTTCATGGCGAACAAGCCGACTTCAGGCTCCAGGGCGAAGCCATCCTCTTCACTGCCGCCGGTGAGTTGCTGATAGTCCCAGACGACGTCGTCGAGCGAAAACGGGATCTGCTGCCGGGCTTCGTACTTGACGATGTCGGGGATCTTCTTCGCTTCGACGGGCGGCAGCTTGATGAACCGCGCCAGGCCGCTTTGACCCGCGACAGAGATGGCGACCGTATCGCCCGTCAGATCGTTGCGCGATAGGAAAGTCTGCAGCGCCTCGCGAATCAGCTCCGCAGGCTCGGCCTCGGGCTGCGTGAGGATCTTCGGGTACTCGATGAAGTCGAAGGACTCGACGACGAGCCGCCGCGGTTCTTTCTCATGCGGGCGACATTGGAGCGCCTTCAGCGCGGTCTGTCCAATATCGATTCCCCATACGGCGCCACCCTTGGCCATATTAGAAACCTCTGTTCCGTACTGTATTTTGAGCGGCGGAGTGTTCAGATCCGCCACAACTGCTTCGAACGAAATCCCGAGTAGCTACAACAAGCCGAAGAGTATCGTGCCCTAGGGCTGGGACTGGTCGCGGGAAGCAGCGCCTCTGTTCTCTACGAGCAATCTATCGAAGCGCACGGGCCAAAGTCAAATTTTCCCGTAGCGACCTTGCAATTCCGCTGCGCCAACGGCTTGGGCGCTTTTGGACATGATCGCCCGGCGACGCTCGGGCCCGCTTTCCCCCCAGACTTTTTTATTCTAGTCGCGAGGCCCCGGATGTATAGCCGCGTCGAGCGCCGGTTTCGTCAAGAAAAACGCTGAAACCTCGGGAAAAACACATAGCCAGAGGGCCAGGGGAGCCTGGGTGCTGCGGCGCCCGTTGCAACGCCAACCCCACGCCCCGATAACTGAATGCGAATTGCTTTGGCCCTTCACGCACCCCGCTCGTATCCGCTCGCATGATCGTGACTATTGACGGCCCCGCCGGGGCCGGTAAGAGCAGCGCCGCCCGTCGCCTGGCCAAACGGTTGGGCTTCCGGTTCTTGGACACGGGCGCCATGTATCGCGCGGTGGCTTTGGCGGGGAAGCGGCGTAGCGTGGTGTGGGGCGACGTCGAAGAATTGGCGCAGGTGGCGGCCGAGCTCGACTTCGAAATGTCGGACGAGCGTATCGTGGTCAACGGCGAAGACGTGACCCAGGCGATTCGCACCCTGGAGATCACCACGCTTACGCAATTTGCCGCGGATAACGAAGCCGTCCGCCGCCGGCTGATTGACCTGCAACGCGAGTTCGCCCGCGATCGGGACGTGGTCACCGAAGGGCGCGACCAAGCGACCGTGGTGTTTCCGAGCGCCGAGTGCAAGATTTTTCTTACGGCCAGCGAGGAGGAACGGGCCCGGCGGCGCTTCCAGGACTTACGCGCCCGCGGCGAAGAGGTGGATATCCACGAGGTGCTCCGAAAGCAGCGGCATCGCGACCAGCGGGACGCCGAACGCCCTTTCGGCGGATTAGTGAAGGCGCCGGACTCGATCGAGGTCGTCACCGATGGACTAAGCCCCGATGAGGTTGTGGACCGGTTGGAGCAGATCGTCCGCGGAATCCAGGACCGTGGACAAGCCGTGAGTACATAGCCCTGCCCTCTTGGCCGGGCGCCGAGCCAGGATGGCTCGGCTATATGGTTGCCGCGCAAGCACTTAGCCCGATTGTCCGGCATTCGCATCTCTGCTAGGATTACGGGCTTATCTCGGCGCTCTTTTACTGTGCGCAGGCGGCGTTCGTCCTGCGGAGGGCTGGGTAAGTTTTCTCTAACTGGGTAGAAGCGCATCGGCGCCGTGCCGGAGTGTAAGTCCCTGCTTGGTCTTGTTCTTTTATGGTCAACCGTAACCTGATCCGTGAGTTCGATGTTTCCGAGGACGACTGGACCGCCGCCGTTGGCGAAATGGCTCCAGATGACGCGAGCTGGCTGGGCGGCCAGGATATCGACGTCAATCAAATAGTCGAAGGCAAAATCATCCGCATCGACGAAGAGTTTGTTCTCGTCGACGTCGGCTACAAGAGCGAGGGCCTGATCCCCCGCAATGAGTGGGAGCCCGAAGATCCCGATCAACCTGAAGTCGGGCAAACCATCCGCGTCCTGGTCGAAGACGTCGAAGACTCGCAGGGTTGGCTCGACGATCGGGGCATGATCGTCCTCAGCAAGCGGAAAGCTGAGAAGATCGAGAAGTGGATGAAGGTCATGGAGACCGTCCACGAAGGGGACGTGGTCTCCGGCGCCGTAACCCGCAAGATCAAGGGCGGCCTTCTGGTCGATATCGGCGTCAACGTCTTCCTGCCGGCCAGCCAGGTCGATATTCGCCGGCCGCACGATATCGGCGAGTACATCGGCAAGACGATCGAGTGCATGGTGCTGAAGATCGACGAGGCTCGCCGCAACATCGTCGTGAGCCGCCGCAGCCTCATCGAGTCGCAGCGGGCCGAAAAGAAGGCCGAGTTGCTCAAGAAGCTGGAAGTCGGCCAGGACCGTAAGGGCGTGGTGAAGAACATCGCCGACTTCGGCGCCTTCGTCGACCTGGGGGGCATCGACGGCCTGCTGCACATCACCGACATGAGCTGGGGCCGCATCAATCACCCCAGCGAAATGGTCAAGATCGACGACGAGCTCGAGGTCCGCATTCTCCACATCGACTACGAGAAGGAGAAGATCGCCCTGGGCCTCAAGCAGCGGCAGGCCAGCCCGTGGGAAAACGTCGCCTCCAAGTACCCGGTCGGCTCGGTCGTGAAGGGCACCGTGGTGAACGTCATGAGCTACGGCGCCTTCGTCAAGCTCGAAGACGGCATCGAGGGCCTGGTCCATATCAGCGAAATGAGCTGGACCAAGCGGATCAGCCATCCGTCGGAGTTGGTGAACATCGACGACGTAATCGACGTGGTCGTGCTGCGAATCGACGAGCAGAAGCAGGAAATCTCGCTCGGCATGAAGCAGACGCAGTCCAACCCGTGGGAAAACGTCTCCGATCGGTATCCGACGGGGAGCATGGTCAAGGGCAAGGTTCGCAATCTCACGAACTACGGCGCCTTCATCGAAATCGAAGAGGGCATCGACGGCCTGCTCCATGTGAGCGACATGTCCTGGACCCGCAAGATCAGCCACCCGAGCGAGCTGGTCGAAAAGGGGCAGGAAATCGAGTGCAAGGTGCTGTCGGTCGACCAGGAGCGTCGCCGCATCGCCTTGGGCCTCAAGCAGCTTGACGAGGACCCGTGGTCGACGGACATTCCGAACCGCTACCAGCAGGGTCAGCTCGTGAAGGGCAAGGTCACGAAGATCACCAACTTTGGCGTCTTTGTCGGCCTGGAGGACGGTCTGGAAGGCCTGCTCCACATCTCGGAACTCTCCGATCAAAAGATCGAGAATCCGCAGGACGTGGTGAACATCGGCGACGAGATCGAAGTGAAGGTTTTGCGCGTCGATACCGAGGAGCGGAAGATCGGCCTCAGCCGCAAGCGCGTCGAGTGGGCCGAGGAGGACGAAGCCGCGGCGGAAGCCAACGGCAGCGCCTCGCGCGAGCCGGCGATCGAACTGAAGGGCGGCATCGGCTCGGATAGCGGGCCGCTGTTCAAAAGCCCGAGTGCCTCAGAGTCGGACGAATCGTAACAATCGTTCGATTTGTTAGAAGATGAGCCGGAAGCGTAAGCGCCCGGAGTCACAACTGCATGGGCCTCGCGGATAATCCGCGAGGCCCTTTTTTTTGGCGCTCTCCGAATGCCGCGCACATCCGGCGCACTCTAGCGCGCGGCGGCTCTACTGGAGGGTGCTATCAATGGCGGTCGATAGTCACAACACATTGCTGCGACATCGTAAGACCGCCAGTACCGTCGACGGGCAGGGAACGTTCGCGAGGGCTGCGGAGAAGAAGTGGGCGGTAGGCAGTGGGCAGTAGGCAGTAATGAGGCCGGATAGCCTCATGCCTACCGTCACTGTCGCCCGTCCTCTGTCCCCTGCCTACTTCCCAAGATCTGCCATGCCCTCGACGACCCGCAAGCGGAAAAGCTCCTCGGCCGTTCAGACGCCGCTGGAAACCTATCTCCGCGAGATTAACGAAACCGCGCTACTCACGGCTCGCGACGAGAAGGAACTGGCCACCCGCATCGGTCAGGGCGACCTCGCCGCGCGCGATCGCATGGTTCGCGCCAACCTGCGGCTGGTGGTGAATATTGCCCGCGGCTACTCCGGCAAAGGGCTCGCCTTGCAGGACCTCATCGAAGAGGGCAACCTCGGGCTGCTCCGTGCCGTCGAGGGCTTCGACCCGGCGATGGGAACGCGGTTCAGCACCTACGCCAGCTACTGGATCAAGCAGTCGATCAAGCGGGCGCTCATCAACACCGGCAAGACGATCCGCATCCCGGCATATATGGTCGAGCTGCTCTCCAAGTGGCGGCGGGCCACGGCGCGGCTGACCGAGGAGCTCGACCGCACGCCGACGCCGGAAGAAATCGCTCGCGTCCTGGGACTGCCGAAGAAGAAGCTCCCGATCATCAAGAAGGCGATCAAGATCTACAACGCCACGCCGCAGACCGACCAGACCGAAGCCGGCTGGACGCTGGGCGACATGGTGATGGACGAGCGGCAGCAAGCGCCCGACGACGCGCTGGTCGAAAGCGACAGCCTGCGGCACGTGCTCGCGATGCTCCACACAATGGACCAGCGCGAGGCCACCGTGCTGCGGATGCGGTTCGGGCTGGACGGGTACGAGCCGCG
>DASVCM010000483.1:0-2309 GCA_036381635.1 Lacipirellula sp. | reverse complement strand
GTCCCCCAGGCTGAACGGTGCATATGACGAGCTGAGATACCCCGGGCCCGCATAGGGCGACGTCGCGGACGGAATGCACACATACGGCGGCAGCTTATTCCGCGGGCCCAGCTCATGGCTCACCACGCTCCCCATGCTTGGAAACACCAGCGCCGGGTTCGGCCGGTACCCGGTCAGCATGTTGTGCTCGCCGCGCTCGTGGGCCGCCTCGCCATGCGTAAGCGACCGCACCACCGTGAGCCGATCCGCCACGTCCGCCGACTTGGGGAGCAGCTCGCTAAAACTCTCGCCGGGTATCTTCGTGGGGATCGCCTTCAGCTCGCCGCG
The DNA here is from genome assembly GCA_036381635.1 of Lacipirellula sp. Classification (GTDB taxonomy): domain Bacteria; phylum Planctomycetota; class Planctomycetia; order Pirellulales; family Lacipirellulaceae; genus Lacipirellula. Next base: position 1,982 of record DASVCM010000483.1, on the reverse strand, counting down.
GTACTCCAGCGGTGCAAACGGCTTCGGATCGAACGACTCCTGGGCGCTCAAGCCCCCAGGCAAATAGATATGAATGACGCTCTCCGCCACCACCGGCGGCTGCTCGTAGTCATTCATCGCGGCCTGAGCCTGCCGCAGGGCGAGAAAATCGGCCAGATCCAGCCCGAGGCCGGCCGCGCCGACGACCAGAAAATCACGCCGAGGCAGGCCGAAAACACGCGACGCCATAACAAGCTCCCTCCATTTCTTGCCCTGCGCACCGAACGGCGTTCTGTGTGCAGCGAAGAATCTAGCCCTGACGGAAGATGTGCGATGCCTCTCGAGACGCCAATGCAACTCAGTCAAACAGGCAGAACGGTTATCCTGCCCTGTGCGCTTACGTGCGACATCTATGGATGAACGGGCGAAAGCCGGCCCGAATGTTCAGCGAGGGAATCTGGCCAGATGTTGGTGAGCGGCGCCAATCGACGCGCCGCCCGGCAGGTCGAACTGTTCGACAAACTAACTCAGCAAGCGCCGGTTGTCAAAACGCCAGGCGTGGCCCCCGCGCCGAGATTGTCGCGCATCGGTGAAGAGCGGGCATATGGGAGAAGAAAAGTGTATCTCACTACGACGCAGGAGGCTTTCCGAATCACCGCATCTTCAGGAAACTACTGCACGCTTGACCTAATTTCCGGCCGCCGCGAAACACATTTGCAATTCGCATAAACCGATCGCCAAATTCCTGAATTGATCAAGCGACCTCAGGCGCGCAGAGACCGACTCCCTCATGCGCCTTGTGTGCCTTTTCGCGGCGAATGAAAAGAAGAAGTAGTCCGGGAGGGATTCGAACCCCCGACCAAGGGATTATGAGTCCCCTGCTCTAACCGCTGAGCTACCGGACCGGAACTAGAGAACTACACAAGTGTAATCCGTTCCGTCCCAGGAGCGTACCCTGTCACCTCGAGGTCCGCCGAGGAGTCCGGCCGCTATGCCGAACCAAACCCTGTCACGTCGAGGTCCGGCGAGCCGTCCGCCCTGCGCACCGCAAGCGACTCACCCTAATCGCCCGCTCGCCTCCAGCGAACTGAACAGCCGCCGAAACTGCCGACCAGGAATCACGGCCGCCATTGCCGCTTCGTCATCGTCTTCGATAACGAGTACGTCGCCCACATGTGCCGGCGGCGCCACTTTCTCGGCGGCATGCACCACGCGCACCGCCGCTTGTCGGAGATCCGCCGTGGCGGGCGGCTTAGCGACCTCGACCGTCGCGACGGGTGGCATGCCCTCGTCCGCGTGGGCAGGCGGATGGACTTTCTGAACCGCCGGCGATTTCCCTGCCGCCCGCTGCACGCACCGGTGCAGTTCGCTCGCAAACGCCCGATCGAGCCGGTTGATCACCTGCGGCGCCGTCCTCAACAACTCCGACTCGAACGCTGAGTACGGATCGAGCACGATCTCCTCTTCGTCGAACGGCTCGGCAAACGGATCCTGCGCCGCCGTCGGCTCTGGCTCGCCCGCCGGCGGCGATGGCGGCGAATCGGCGGCGCGGATTTCGAGATGATCAAACTCGTCAAAGCTCTCGATCAGCTCCTCAGCCGCATCGAGCGAGGCATCGAACTCCTCCAGATCAAGCGTCGCCTCGAGCAATCGCCCCGGCCGGGCCCTCGCAATCGGAATCGACGCGGGCATCTCGTCGTCAATCTCTACCGAAGGGCGCCGCCCAGTGCTTGTCGCAGATTCGCCGGGGCGGGCCTCTTCGCGACCAGGAGTATCAAGCTCCCCAAACTCAATAACGCCGCTGTCACTGCTGCCCGAACCGCCATGCGCCGCGCCCTCATGATTCCAAGGCGCCGGAAGTTGCTGCAGCTCCGACCACGCCTGCTGCACCAGCGACGCATCCAGCGGTGCGACGCCCGTCTCCTGGGCCATCCACACGAGCTGATCGCCCAACTGGTTCACCAGCCGCGGCACGCCGCCAGTCGCCGAGTGAATCGCCGTGT
>DASVCM010000482.1:0-2833 GCA_036381635.1 Lacipirellula sp. | reverse complement strand
CGTCGGCGTCTTCCACATTACCGACGATGTCGAGCTGTTCGCCCAAGCCGCCGTCGGCCAGGCCGACCCGCCGCCGCCACTGATTCCCGCCGAAGCGGTGCGCGGCTCGATCATCGCAAGCGCCTGTCGCTGGTATGCGTTTAAAGTCGAATCCCTCGACGACTCGCAGGAGCGAGTGAGCATCGTCGCCCGCGTCATATCCCGCGGCGTCCAGCGCGAGTTCCTCGGCTTTAACCGCGCCAAGCACGCGGTGATCGAAGCGGCGATCTTGGCCACGCGCATCCACCTCATCGGTCCGGCGGAGCTACAATCCGAACTAGCCCGCCTCGCCATCCCGGTCCAAAAAACCGGCGCCGCCGCCGAACACCGCGCCTTCAACTTCCTCCGCGAGTACATTGTGCGGCACTCCGGTCGCTGACGTTCCCGGCTCGCCCCATTCGTCATTCGGACATTCGTCATTCAGGTCAATGCCGATCGCCGTCGCCACCCCCAGCCGCCTCCACTTCGGTCTCGTCCGTTTCGAGCAGACCGAAGGCCCCAGCTACGGCGGACTGGGCATGATGATCGAGCACCCGCGCTGGCAACTTGAGCTTGGACCGGCAGACGTTTGGTCAATTGAAGGCCAGCAGTCCGAGCGAGCTCTTGAATTCGCCCAGCGCGTACTACAGCGCATCAAAGCCCCCGGCAAACCGCCCGCCCTTCGCATTCATGTTCACGAGGCAATCCCCGCTCACCGCGGCTTCGGCGGCGGCACGCAACTCGGCCTGGCCGTCGCCTCCGGCGTCCGTCGCTTATTGAATCTGCCCGGCGCCGACGCTGCGGAACTTGCCGCCCTCGCCGGCCGCGGCAAGCGCAGCGCCGTCGGCGCCCACGGTTTCCTCCACGGCGGCCTCATCTGGGAACGCGGCCGCCAGCCCGGCGAACCGCTCGGCCAACTCGCCGAACACATCGCGTTACCGCAAGAATGGCGAGTTGTCCTCATCGATACATGCCACGACGGCGGCCTCAGCGGCCAGACCGAACTCGACGCCTTTGCTCAACTACCGCCCGTCCCAGACCGCATCACGCGCGCCCTCATTGACCTTGCCGAGCAAACCATCCTTCCCGCCGCCGAGCGCGGCGACCTCGCCGCCTTCGGCGAAGGCGTCTACCACTACGGCCGTTCGGCGGGCGACTGCTTCGCCCCGGTCCAACGCGGCCCGTATGCCTCACGACCAATCGCCGAGTGCGTTGAGTTCGTCCGCCGCCAAGGGGTCCCCGCCGTCGGTCAGTCCTCCTGGGGACCCACGGTCTTTGCGATCACCCAAGACCAGCAACAAGCGGAACAACTGTGCGAGGCCTTGGCGAGCCATCCGTCAATGCACGCCCACTCAGCGCGCATTACCCTGCCCGCAAACCATGGCGCCACCCTCAAACACTTAGCCCCCGGTCAATGACCGGGGGCCAATGAGTTTGGTTGATAAGCCCTCAGTCGCTACAGCAACCCATAATTCGTCAACGTCCGCCGCAGCGCCGCTTCCTGCCCAGTTTCCAGCGGCGTCATCGGCAGCCGCATCTCGCCCGTGTCGCGGCCGAGCATCTTCATCGCCGCCTTGATCGGAATCGGGTTGGTCGACAGCCCCAGCATGTCGCGGCACAACGGAAACAGCTTCCGGTGCCACTGGAGCGCCTGCTTGAAGTCGCCGCGGTCGGCCGCCTCGATCAGCGCAATCATATCCTGCGGCACAATGTTGCCGACGACCGAAATCACTCCTCGGGCGCCGACGGCCATCAGCGGCAAGGTGAGACTATCGTCGCCGCTCAGCACGGTGAGTTTCGTCGAGTTAAGAATCGCCGAAGCCTGGTCGAGCGAACCGGTCGCCTCCTTAACCATCGTCACATTCTGCAATTCGGCCAGCCGGATGATCGTTTCCGGCTCGACATTCTTCCCGGTTCGCCCGGGAATATTGTAAATGCACTGCTGGAGCCCCGACTCCTCGGCGATCCGCTTGAAGTGCTCGTAGAACCCCTGCTGCGTCGGCTTGTTGTAGTACGGCGCCACCTGCAGCGCCGCGTCGGCGCCGGCGGACTCGGCCACTTTCGTCAGCCGCAGCGCCTCGGCCGTGCTGTTGGAGCCCACGCCCGGCATGACCTTGATCCGCCCGGCCGCCGTCTCGCACACCCAGGCGATGACCCGCTCGTGCTCCGGGTGCGTGAGCGTCGGCGACTCGCCCGTCGTGCCGACCGGCACGAGGCACCTGGTCCCCGCGGCAATCTGAAACTCGATCTGCGCTCGAAACGCATCGTAATCGACCTCGCCATCCCTGAACGGCGTTACAATCGCGACCGACAAGCCGGCGAACGCTTCTCCCTTAGTCGTCATCGCTTCGAGCTTCTCCTTAAGTTTGCGCATCCGGGCGTGCTGACAGGCGCAGCTAGAGCGCCGTGGCGTGAAATGATACGGTGATGGCGCCGAGCGTGCAATCGCCCACCCGTAGGATGGGTTCGCCGCGCAGCGGGAACCCATCAGCACGTTGCATGTAAACGAGTCGATGGGTTGCCGCTCCGCGGTTAACCCATCCTACGTGAGACATCCAAATGCGCGTCGCCGTTTACAGCACCAAGCCCTACGACCGCCGCTTCCTGGACGCGGCCAACCAGACTGCCGGCCACGAACTGGTCTTCTTGGAAGAACGCCTCAACCCGCGCACCGCGGTGCTCCAGGCCGGCGCGACCGCGGCCTGCATCTTCGTCAATGACCAGTGCGACGACGAGTCACTCAACCGGCTGGCGCTCGATGGCTGCCGACTGCTCGCCCTGCGCAGCGCCGGCTTCAACCACGTCGACCTGCGCC
>DASVCM010000481.1:0-8765 GCA_036381635.1 Lacipirellula sp. | reverse complement strand
CCGAGGCCGAGATTGGTGAGCTGCCAAACCGCCTCATAAGTGAGCGTGCCGCTGCGGCTCATGACGCCCACCTTACCGCGTTTGTGGATGTAGCCAGGCATAATGCCGATCTTGCACTCGCCCGCCGTGATGACGCCGGGGCAATTCGGCCCCACCAGCCGGCAGTCGGGGTAGTCCGTTCGCAGCTTTTCGGAAACGCGGACCATATCGAGCACCGGTACGCCCTCGGTGATCGCCACGACCAGCTTCACGCCAGCGTCTGCCGCTTCGAGAATCGCGTCGGCCGTGAACGCCGCGGGGACGAAGATCATCGTTGCATCAACGCCCTGCTTTTCGACGGCTTCAATCACCGTGTCGTACACCGGCACGCCGAGAGCCGTCTGCCCGCCCTTGCCCGGCGTCACGCCAGCGACCAGCTTCGTGCCGTATTCGAGGCAATTCTTCGAGTGAAATTCACCCGCCTTGCCGGTAATGCCCTGACAGATGACGCGGGTGTTTTTATCGACCAAAATGCTCATAGTCAGACTTTCTTTGTCGTTCAGAACCGGCGTCCGCCGCCGGAAAATCAAACCTGCTAGCGGTTCTGATGACTAACAGGCCGTTTAGTGCATACACGCTGCCCAGGGCTACAAAAATATAGCCGAGCGTGGTGCTGAAATCGTTGTGACCAACTTTAATGAACATCGCCCCCATGGCGGCAAACAGTAGTCCTGAAGCAATCGCGGTTGTGCCCGACCGTCGATGGGTCAATGCGGTGCTTCGGCGAGCGTCCGGAGCTCCCTTCAGTAACTGGTTTACTTCTGCGACCTTCTCCTCGCAGCGCCCTTTGCAGGCGAGTGAGTCGTCAACCTCAGCGGCGCATTGCGGGCACACTCCCCGGCCGCAGTTCTTGCAAACGCCGACCGCGTCGTTTGTTGGATGACGAAAGCATCGCATCAGGACATTCTCATGCGGCCGTTGCCGCAGCCACGACCTTCTTGGCGGCGTCCGTAAGTCCTTCCGCCGCGATGATGTCCACGCCGCTATTCTTCAGAATCTTCCGGCCCTCTTCCACTTCGGTCCCCTCCAGCCGCACGACCAGCGGCACGTTGAAGCCGACCTGTTTGTAGGCCTCGAGGATCGCATTGGCGATCGTCGTGCACCGCATGATGCCGCCGAAGATGTTCACCAGCACGGCCTTCACGTTCTTGTCGCCCAGCAGAATGCGGAACGCCTCGGTCACCTGCTCGGTGTTGGCGCCGCCGCCGACGTCGAGAAAGTTCGCCGGCTCGCCGCCGTGGAGCTTGATCAGGTCCATCGTGCTCATCGCCAGGCCGGCGCCGTTCACCAGGCAGCCGATGTTGCCGTCGAGTTGCACATAGCTGAGGCCGGCGTTCGCGGCGCGAATCTCCGCCGGGTTCTCCTCCGAGAGATCGCGCAGCTCCGCCAGCTCCTTGTGGCGGAAAAGCGCGTTGTCGTCGAAGTTGATCTTCGCATCGAGCGCCATCAACTCGCCCTGCTTGGTAACCACCAGAGGATTCACTTCGAGGATGCTGCAGTCGAGCTGGACGAACAGCTTGCACAGCCCCTGCATCAACTTCTGCGCTGAGCGAATGCTCGTCGCCGGGATGCCGAGCCGGTAGCAAAGTTTGCCGACCTGAAACGGCTGCAAGCCCGACGCAGGATGAAAGTGCTCCTTGAGAATGAGATGCGGCGTCTTGGCGGCGACCTCCTCGATATTCACGCCGCCTTCGGTCGAGACCATCAGCACGGGCAAGCCGCGGGCCCGGTCCACGACAATGCCCAGGTACAACTCGCGGCCGATGTCGCACCCCGCCTCGACCAGTACCTGCTGCACCGCCTTCCCCTCAGGGCCGGTCTGAATCGTAACCAGCTCCTTCCCTAAGAGTGCGGCCGCCACCCGCTTGGCGTCTTCGCGACTCTTCACTAACTCGACCCCGCGCTGCTGCGGGTTGTCCTTGATCGTCCCCTTTCCGCGGCCGCCGGCGTGAATCTGCGCTTTCACCACCGCCAGCTTCCCGCCGAGCTGATCGAACGCCGCCGCCGCCTCGTCCGGCGTGCGGCAAGCCACGCCCGCGGGAACGGCGATCCCCGCCTTGCGAAGTAGGTCCTTGGCCTGAAATTCGTGGATTTTCATGACGAAATCTCGCGGGGAACCATCGGTAAGGCGTGGAGTATAAAGCGCGGTACGCCGGTAGGACAACCGCCCCATCGTGTTAGCTGCGCTCACGATAGCGGAGCGCTCCGCTATCGCGTCGCGGCTAACACCTTCGCGACAGCCTGTTAGGTATGCGACAATGGAACTATGAGAATTTCCGCTCACATACTGCTTCCGCCAATCCTCGCCGCTTGCTCGATCGCTTGCGCCCGGCCCGCAAACGCCGAGCGTGCGCCTTCCAAAGATCCGCCGCAGGTCTTCCAGCTCGCCGGCCGCACGATGGGCACGACCTATCACCTCAAATTTTGGGGCAACGCCGCCGCGACGCCGGTGGACGTGCACAACAAGATCGAATCGTTGCTAGAGCAATTCGATAAGCAGATGTCCACCTATCGCGACGACTCAGAACTGTCGCGATTCAACGCCGCCGACGGCCATGAGTGGTTTCCCGTCTCCGCAGATACCGCGCACGTTGTCGCCAAGGCCATCGAGTTTCACAAGCTCACCGGCGGCGCGCTCGATGTGACCGTGGCGCCATTATCGCGGCTGTGGACGTTCGACGCGGCAGGGAAGCGCAAGGGCCAGCCCGCGGCGCCATCTGTCGAGCAGATCGACCAGGCGCTGCGGCTGGTCGGCGTCAAGCACCTCAAAGTCCGCCGCGAACCGCCCGCATTGTGGAAGGATCAGGCGGAGGTCGAAATCGACCTGTCGGCGATCGCCCCGGGCTACGCGGTCGATTTAGTCCTCGAACTGCTCCAGTCGCTCGGCTTTGCCAACGCCATGGTCGAAATCGGAGGCGAAGTCCACGGCATCGGCCTGCGTCCAGACGGGACGCCGTGGCTCGTAGGCGTCGAGCGCGCTGGTAAGCCGGCGGCGAACTTCATCGAGATCGTCCCGCTGAAGAACCTCGCGCTGACCACCGCCGGCGACTATCGCAATCTGCGCACCATCGACGGCCGAGAGTACACCCACATCATCGACCCGCGCACCGGTCACGCCCTGCCCCATCGCGGCGTCGCCGTCACCGTGCTCGCCGAGACGGCCATGGAAGCGGACGCCTTGGACACGGCGCTCATCGTGATGGGCGCCGATGACGGATACAAATGGTGCGTTGAGCACAACGTCGCCGCGCTGTTCCAAATTGGCGAAGCGGGATCCAAAGTCCGCAGGACGCCACGGTTCGTAGAGCTACTCCGGGAGGGCGAGGCTCCCGCCGAGCCGTGAAGCGTATATGGGCGCTCGAATCGGCAGGGGCCTCGCCCTCCCGAGGCCTATTGAATCCACCCGCGATAGAGCTTCACGCCGGGAAACTCGCGATCCAGCTTGATCCAGCCATCGTCTTGGAGAAATCGCAACAAGGCGCCATCGCGGTCGCCGTGGAACGCTCGCGTGTAGACAACCCAGAACCGCCCCTTCTCGCCCGCCAGCTCGCGAACTGTTGCAGACCACTCCTCGATGGCCGCCTCGTCGAACGGCGCCGAGCCGCGGACATCGGCTTCCGTGCGCGGGTGAACAAGCCGCTTGTTCGCGACGTCGCCCGTACTCGTCGCATAGGAAGTGTCGCCGTCCGGGTGCGCATGCGGCAACCAGCCATCAAGCGTGCGCTGGCCATTGAGGTAATACCGCAGCGGCGGCGCCATGTAGTCGGCAACGACAAAGATCGGCTCGTCCGCTTCGGCATGCCGCTGAAGGTATCGCGCAACGGCGCGAATGTCCTCGTTGGCATAACGCGGATTGTCGTACCGATTGATTACCGCCAAGAGCTGCAGCCCAACAAGCACGCCAAACGCCGTCCGCGTCAGCCAGCGACCGCGGCCATGCCAGCCGCGCGCCGCGCCGGCCGCGAGCCACACGACCAACGGCATGAGAATCCAGCTCCAATAACGCACCTTCGGCCCCACGTCGGCCGCCGCGCCGGCGACGCCGATGATCGGCGCCGACGCCACCGCGAGAAAGATAATGCCGTAGCCGTAGGGACGCCGCCGCAGTTCTTGCCAGCCGTGCCACAGCAGGATTGCTCCCGTCACGGCAAAGGCCGCGACCCACGGCGCCGCCATCCGCGCCGCTTCGCGCATCGGCAGCTCATGCAGCTCGCTAAGCGATGGCCCGAGTGAGAACCCCGCGAAGAACGCGTAGGCTGTGTGCCACAACGTCGCCAGTAGCGGCGCCCTTCCGGCGAATCCTTCGCTCTGGTACGCAACGTCCCCCGGTAGCAGCACCAGCGCAGGCAGGGAGCAGATCGCCAACGCCAGGAATGCGCCAATCCCGCGCCGCATCTCCCTCCAACGCGGCCGATAAACCAGCAACAACAGACCCAACAGGCCGGCGAGCATCGCGGCATAGTAATGCGTGTTGACCGCCGCCGCCGAAGCGATCACGAACCCTGCCCAGCTCTTCGCGCTGTCGGTCCGCACGCCCTCGAAGAAGTACATCATCGCAAAGCTCGCCGCGCCGATGTACAGAGCATACGCCCGCAGCTCCTGCGAAAAATAAATATGCATCGGCGAGACGGCGACAAGACCGGCCGCGAAAATGCCCGCCAGCGGCCCGACGCTGCCGCGGCCCCACCGTCCCACGGCATAAACGGTCGCCACCCCAATCAGCACCGATAGCCAGCGACCCATTTCCGGCGCCGGAAACACGCGCGTCCACGCCGCCAACGCCAGATGGTAGAGCGGCGGAAACCCGTCCGGGTAGCGGACGATTTGCTCGACAGGAAGCCGAGCAATGGAAGTCTCGATAATCTCGTCGCTGAATAAACTTTGGCCCTGTAGGTCGTACGCGCGCAACGCGAAAGCCAGGGCCAACGCCAACGCCAATCCCCAGCGATAGGCGGCGTCGGAGGCCCGGTTGGCTTCTCGTGCGTCCATGGCCTCACCGCGCTAAGGCCGCCGGGGCCTTCGATTCCGCCGCATCCAGGAAGGCCGCAGGCTCGCCGCTGTGCAGCCTAGGCAGCGTCGGGACGTACTTCATAGCATGCTCGCGCAGCGTCACAACGCTTCGCTCCTTACGGAACATATCGAGCACCCGGCCAGCTAGCCGTAACTTCGCGGCGGCGTTCGCCTGCATTGCCGGGAAGAACGCCAAATCGCCGTCGTCGTCGCCGCCCAAAAAGTCGAGCGGGTGCAACAGCAGCGACGGCTCCACGCCCATCCGGTCGCACAATGCCAGAGCCATCCGGAAGTACGCGACCGCCGCGCGCTCCGAATATTGCCCCAGATAGAGCAGGTAGCTGAGGTGAATTGGCGCCTTCACGAGCGGCATCGTCGTGACGGGAATCTCGACGAGCTCGCCCGGCAAGCCCGGCCAGCGGTACGGCCGCAACGGCCGAAAGCCGTCTGAGAGTTTTCCGAAGAGCTGCTTCCGCTGCTCGCGGTCGCCGCGGCTGAGGTTTGAGCGGAAGAAGTAATACTCCCGGGCCAACGGCCCGAGAAACGTGGGAAACGTCGAGGCGTCGTACAGATACCCCCGACGTGCGAGCTCCGCCAGCAGCGGCTGCGAGAAGCTGTATCCCGGGCCGCGGAAGCCGAACGGTCGCTCCCCGGTCGCCGCTTCGATCGCTAGCTCCGCCCGAGACAGCTCCTCACGAAGCTGCCCTTCTTCATACAAATGCAACCACGGTTCGTGATGGAACGAATGATTGCCGATCTCATGCCCCGCCTCCGCAATCGATCGCAGCGCGGCATGATTCGACTCAATCGCCGCGTCCTGTCCGACGACGAAGAACGTGATCGTCAGCCCGCGCTCGGCGAGGATCTCCAACACCCGCGGCACGACGACGTCGAGGTAGCTGGGAAACCGCTCCCACCCCGCGTCGCCGTGGGTCTTCATGTACGACCACTTGTTATCAAGATCGAGCGATAAGCTCGCGATTCGCTGCGTCATACTGTTAGTTACGGGTTGCTTCAGATCAGCCTCCCTTGAAGGGAGGGGCTAGGGGAGGGATTCACGATCGTCCCAGAGGCTCAAGACTCGCTTCGGGAGGGCGGGGCTCTCGCCGAGCCGTGAAGCGTACACCCGCGCTCGGCTCGGCAGGAGCGTCGCCCTCCCGGCGATCTTCCATAGACGGCGCCAACACGCGTTCAAACGCGTCGTCGGCCAGCATGAGCACTTCGTTCACGTTGAGCGTCCCTTTGACGATGTGCGCCGAGTTCACCGCATACACATTCGCCGCCGCGGTCGCCATTGGCGACATGCGGAGGGAGTACTCAAGCGTCGGCAGCGCCATGACGTGCTTGGCTCGCGAAATACGAAATGCTTTCACCTGCTCGCGGCGAAACGCCGGATACATCCGCTCCAGCCCGGCGAGGAACCGCTCTTCGATCTCGTGGTCCGACCAGCTCCACGCCTCGTCGTCTGCCGCCGCATAGCGCGGCAAGTACGCCAGGTGGTTGCCGCCCAGTTCCTGCGGGTCGACAAGCGTCGTCATCTCGATCACCGCCGTGAACGGTAAGCCCGCGTCGGTGATGTTCGTCACGTAGTAGCTCGCCAGCGGCCGATCGAGCAGCACCGACGCGCAGGCGATCCCCAGATACTCGACGCTCTCGTGCCGCTGTCGCTCGTCATCGCCAAGCTGCGGGCACATCTGCGCGATCACCGACGACGGCGTGGTCAGCACCACGCGATCGAACCACTGCGACCCGCGGTTCGTCTCGACCAGCACCTGGCCGTCAGGCTGTGCGGTCACGCTGCTCACGCGGCAGCCGGTGCGCAGCTCGACGCCCGCGGCCTCCAGCGCCTCGGCAAACCGCTCTAGCATCCGCGCGTAACCGCCGCGGACGTAACCGAACATCTCCTTCTTCAGCCCGCTATGCCGCGCCGCGTACATCCGCTGAATGGTGGCCCAGATGAACGACGCCGCCGTCTTGCGATAACAGTCGCCGAGCTTCGCCTCAAGCAGCGGCTGCCAGATCTTGCGGAACGTCCGCTCGCCCGACCACTTTCGCAGCCAGTCGGCCACCAACACGCGCTCCAGCGACTGCCAATCCTTGATCCGCGACGCCGCGAAGATCGTCGCCCCCAGCCGCAGCTTGTCGACGAGCCGCAGCGGCGGGAAGCGGAGAAACTCCAGCGTGTTCGACATTGAGTAAAGCTGCCCGTCGGTATAGAAGCCCGTGCGAGTCTCGACCCAGCGCATCTCACTTTCCAGCCCCAGCTCGCGCAGCAGTTCCCGGAGTCGCAAGTCCGACAGCAGCGTCACGTGGTAATGGCGATCCCACACGATGTCGCCAATCTGCCAGGCGCCCGCGAGCCCGCCGATCTCCGGGGCGCCTTCCAGCACGGTCACCTGCTGCCCATGGGCCGCCAGCCGCCGAGCCAGCGCCAGCCCCAACATGCCGCCGCCGATGACGCCCCACCGCAACGGTTCCGTACGAGCGGGTTCGCTCATGTCTCCGCCATCGCTGGAACTGAGGATCTCTGAATGACGACGCCGGCCACGATTTCATAACCGGCTCCACACTTCACGCACTCAGTCGCAAGATGTTCCGGCGGCGCGGCCGCGGGCCATTTGGCGATCGGATGCCCGCATGCGCACACTGCCCCGATCGATCGCGCCGGATTCCCCACCACGAGATGAAAGTCCGCCACGTCGCGCGTCACCACGCTCCCCATGCCCACCATTGCGAACCGCCCGATGCGCAGGTTGCTGCCAATGGTACACCCGGCGCCGATCGTCGCCCCGGCGGCGACGATCGTCTCCTGCGTCTCCTCATCGGGGTCCGACGAGCGAAGCTGCACAAGGGCGGGCGTCGTCGCCCGCGGGAAAACGTCGTTCGTGAAGACTGTCCCTGCGGAGATCATGACGCCGTCCTCAATCGTCACGCCGTAGCAGATGTAAACCATCGCATTGAGTTTCACGCGATGGCCAATTTTCACGTCGTAAGCGATGTACGTCTTCTCGCCGACAATGCACTCCTCGCCGAGCGCGGCGCCGTGACGGATGTGGACGCTATCCCACACGCTCGTCCCCGCGCCGAGCGTCACGCCCGGCTCAATGATCGCCGTCGGATGAATGCGGACTTGTGATAATGCGCTCATAGGCCTGTAGCGTAAATATCCGTCATCCTGAACGAAGTGAAGGATCTGGCGTGACGCTAGATTCTTCGCTGCGCTCAGAATGACTTCCCTTGATTCTTTCCTTATCCAACCAGTTCCTCTTCGGGCTCGGCAATCGGCTCCCATCCGCCGCGGGCGAGCGAACGGTACGCCGCCTCGATCACCTGCACCGACGCCAGTGCATCCTCGGGCGTCACTACCAGCGGCTCCTCGCCGCGCACCGCGCCCGCGAAGTTCTCGATCTGCCGCTGGAACGCCGCGACCTTGTCGTAGCCCGAGCCGAATACCGTCCAGTCAGCGTCGCCGGCCGCGCGGTATTTCGACTCCCGCCAGCCGACGAGGATCGTCCCGCTGCTGCCGTACACGGCGATGAAGTACGGCAGCTCCTTGCTGACGCTCCACGACAGGTCGATGCTCCCCAGCACGCCGTCGCGGCTGCGGACGAACATCTTGGCCGTGTCCTCCACGGGTAGGAACTGAATCCGATTCCCCTCCATCGCCTGCACCTCGGCCAGCTCGCCGAGACAGTAGCGGGTAACGTCGACCGAGT
>DASVCM010000480.1:0-6278 GCA_036381635.1 Lacipirellula sp. | reverse complement strand
CGCAGGTCAAACTCCTGCGGTGTAATAGCCCCGCTGGGGAGCAGCGGTTTGGCCCGAGCTAAGTCAGCTTCCGCCTTGGCGAGCGCCGTCTTGGCCTGGGCGACAGCCGCTTCGGCCTGCGATAACGTCGCTTGATAGGGACGGGCGTCGATCTGGAACAGCACGTCGCCGGATTTGACCATGGCGCCGTCGGAGAAGGCCACTTTCTCCAAGTAACCCGAGACGCGAGCTTTGATATCCACACGGTTCACCGCCTCGGTGCGGCCGGTGAACTGAAGCGCCTGCGCGTCGTCACGAATGACAGGCTGGGCAATGACCACCTCCGGCGGCTTAGGAGCAGGAGCTTCGGTTTCAGGGCTCGAACAGCCGGCGCCAAAGGCCAGTGGGATTGCGATCAGCAACCGTCGGGCGGCGAGTGAATGCGCTGAAGTGGTCATACGCCGGCCATCATAGTGTCGTTGCAAGAAAAAGTCGACAAATCCTGCACACTATATGGCAAGTTGCCTTACGACGCTTATTCTGGTGGTTAGCCTTCCACCTCGGCAGGCTTTTACCGGCGGAGTAACGCAATGAACGCGCGGGTTCCGTTATGGGCGGCGACGGTCGTCGCCGCTTTCGCTTGCAATAGCAGTGACGCTGAGACCTTTGAGGCTCTTGCCAGCCGCATCCTTCCAGAGGCGAACGCCCTGGTACTTATCGACGTCGAGCAGATCCTACAAGCTCCGCTCGCACAGCGGCAGGGCTGGGCGGCCAGGCTTCAAGCCGCTTACGTCAATCGTCCGGTGTTTCTGCCGCCCGAGGCGAAGAAGCTTGCTCTGGGCGCCGCGCTGCAGCCGGCCAACGACTTTCTGCCCAGTTGGGAAGTCGCCGTCATGGAGCTGGCCGGTCCGGTTGGCATTGCCTCGATCGCGCGGGCCGAGTCCGGCTATCTCGACGAACTGCATGGCCTTCAAGTCGCAGTAACTCCCAACGATGCTGCATTCGCAGGCCTTGGAACGAACGTCCTGGCCGCCGTGCGGCCTGCCGAGCGCCAGTTTCTGTCGCGGTCGATAGCGTATGCCAAACGCGCCCCTGAGCTGCAGTTAAGCGATTACTTGCAAGGCGCTTTGCCGCTCATAAACGAGCGGGTGCAGGTACTCCTGGCCGTCGACTTATCAGACGTCGTCAGCCCTCACGACATTCAAAACAAGTTAGCTGAGGCGCCATTCTTAGCAAGCAATCAGGCCGATCTGGGCGCAATGGCGCAGACACTAACGAAGTTGCGGGGCGCAGCTTTGCGCCTGGCCATCGGCAACGACTGCAAAGCGAGACTGCAGATCGATTTCGACGCGGATGTAGCTTCGCTGAAACAAGGGGCCAAGCCGCTTCTGCTTCATGTACTGGGCGGCCTTGGTTTTCAGACTCAATCGCTTGACGACTGGAAAGTCTCCTTCGCCCCGCAATCGATTCGCATGGAAGGGGTCCTTTCCGAAGACGCCCAGCGACGAGTCTTTAGCGTGATCGAACTGCCCGCCGCCGATTTGTCCGCCAGTGCAGACGCGCACGTGTCAGCCGCGAAGGCGGACGACAGCGAGATGCGGGAATCTTCTCTGGCCTACTTCAAGGCGACCGAGGTCTTGCTTAAGGACCTGCGAAAAGGCCTGAAGGACACGAAGGCTACGTCCGCCTGGATGGAACGCTACGCCCGGCGGATCGACGAACTGCCGTCGCTCAACGTCGATGAGCTGCTGCTCAACTACGGCGACAAACTCGCTGAAACGCTGCGGGCCATGTCCTTAGCTAAGCGGCAGGCAGGCATCCAGTATGGCGTGCGAGCCACAGAAGGCGGCGGATATGGCTTCTACGACGGCTATTACTATGGCGAGAACGCCTACGACCAGGCGGCGCAACGCTCGCAAGTGAGAAAAGAAGAGATGGCCGTCGCGTCGAACGCGCGCGTCGAAGGCTGGCAATTAATTGACAACGCCACAGCCGATCTGCGTCGGACGCTGACCAAGAAGTACAGCGTGCAGTTTTGAAGCCCGCGAAAGGTCAACAGCCCATTTTCAGAGGGAGGACTGACATGAAACAGTCAGTACTGGCACTGGGTCTTGTTCTGCTGGCAACGTGCCCAACCTGGGCGGACGAACCCGCTCCTCTTCCCGCCGAGCAGTCGGCCAAGGCATCCCCTCTTCATCCCGAAGACGAAACCGCGGCCATCCGCGATCGCGTCGAGGCCTACGTCGCCGCCTACAACAAGCACGACGCGGCGGCCCTCGCCGACCTATGGGCCGACGACGCGGTGTACCTGAACCACAGCACGGGCGAATCGGTCCAAGGTCGCGCGGGCATCGCTGCGATGTTCGAGGAAATGTTCAAAGCCGGCGAAGCCGACCAGCTTTCGGTGACCGTTGACTCCATACGCTTGATCACTCCGGACGTCGCCATCGAGGACGGAAAAGCGGAACTTGCCCCCGCCGATGGGGAACCCGTTCCCAGCACCTATACCGCGGTGCACGTGAAGAAGGACGGAAAGTGGTATCTAACGAGCGTTCGCGAAACAGAGGTTCCGTCGGCGACCGAAGCTAGTGCTGAGCAGGAACCGTCGAATCCGCTCGATGAGCTCGCCTGGATGGTCGGCGAGTGGGTTGATCAGGACGATCAGGCCACCGTCCGTACAAGGTGCGACTGGGCCAAAAGCGGTCGCTTCTTAACCAGCAACTTCGAAGTCAACGTCGATGGCGCCGTCGCCCTCGAAGGGACGCAAGTCATCGCCTGGGACCCCGTCGCTCAGAGCATCCGCTCGTGGATGTTCGATTCGGAGGGCGGCTTCGGCGAAGGCCTTTGGAGCCGTAGCGGCGACCAGTGGACCGTCGAAACGCGCTCCACGCAAGCCGACGGCTCGCAGGCCACGGCAAGCAACGTCTACACCGTTCTCGATGACAAAACCTTCACTTGGCGCTCTGCCAATCGCCAGGTGGATGGCGAGCCGCAACCAGAGATTGAGGAAGTGCCCGTTTATCGCCAATAGCTCTGCCGCAACTCAACTGCTCGTCAAGCGGTCTTCATAGGAGTCAAACCATGTCCCGCCGCATTGCTACCTCGGCCCTTGTGTGCGTCTTGTCTCTCCTCATGGCAACCGGCGACGCCTTCGCCCGCGGCGGTCGCGGCGGCGGCGGCGGCATGCGCGGCGGCGGGGGCGGTATGAGAGGCGGCGGAGGCTATAGCGGCGGTGGAATGCGCGGGGGCGGTTATGGCGGCGGAGGATACCGTCCGTCGCCTTCCTACGGCGGGGGCGGCTACCGGGGCGCCGCGCCCGGCGGCAGCTACAGCCGGAGCCCTTCGATGAGTCGCATGCCCTCGCAGTCTTACAGCGGCGGGCAGCGCATGGCCGCCCGTCCGAGCTCCCCCGGATATGGCGCAGGCCGCACGCCTGCCGCAGGATATGCCGCTCAGCGGCCTTCCGTCCCCGGCGCCGTTTCTCGTCCAGCCACTGGACAATCCGCGTTTCGATCCTCGTCCTCCTATAACCGGCCAAGCCAAGGCCAGGTGAATAACTTCTTAGGCATGTCGGCCGGAGCAGCCGCGGGCACTGCCGCAGGAACCGCACTGGGTTCTCGCAGCGCGGCAGGTGAGCGGTCGGCAGGCGCCAGCCAGCTTCCGAGCGACGGCGGCAGCCGCACCTTCACCACCGAGCGCGGCGGAACCATCACCGTCGGCGGAACCGGCGGATCGACTCAAGTCGGCGGAGGAACGGTGGGCGCCGGCGTCGGCGGCATCAAAGTCGAAACCGCCGGCGGGGCCACGTTCGGCAAAGTCGGCGGAGCGGTCGGAGCTTCCGGCAGCCAAGGCGCGGCGGTTCGCACCGGCAGCGTGAGCGGCGCCCAAGGGGCCCGCGGCTCGATTGCCAACGTCGGCCGCGGCTATGCCGACACCGCTGGCAATGTCGCCCGCGGCAGCGCCACCGTCGCCCAGAACCGCGCTGGCTACACCGCCGCCAACGTCCGCGGCGGCTACGCCTCCGGCGGCACGGGCCAGATTGGCTCGGTCTCCGGCGTCCGCGGCCCCGGCGGGAATGTTGTATCGTCAGGCCGCGGCGCCACGTTCCAAAACGGGCAGTTCATCGGCGGCCAAAGTTGGGCCGCAGTCAACGGCAATTACACCCGCTGGAACGCCTTCACGCCCGGCTGGATCGGCGGCTATCCCGGCGCCTGGTGGCCCGGAAAGTGGGCCGTCTACGGCACCGCCTGGGCGCTCGCCACATGGCCGTACGCATCCTACTACGGCGGTTGCACTGGCGAACCCGTCTACTACGACTACGGCAGCAACGTCGCCTACGAGGATGGCATGGTGTACGTCGAAGATCAGCCCGTCGCCACAGCCGAGCAGTACTACGCCCAGGCCGAGCAGATTGCCAACGCGGGCGCACAAGCCACGAACGAGGAATGGCTGCCGCTGGGCGTGTTCGCGGTGATTGCCGAGGAAGGGCAGACGCAGACCGACAAGGTCGTGCAACTGGCCATCAATCGCGACGGCGCCATCCGCGGCAATTACCAGGATGTGCTGAGCGATAAGGTGACGCCCGTGACAGGATCGGTCGACAAGTCCACGCAGCGGGTGTCGCTTAAGCTCGAAGGCAATGACGCCCTCGTGATCGAAACCGGCCTGTACAACCTCACCAATGATGAAGTTCCAGTGCTCGTCCACTTCGGGCCGGAGCGCCAGGAAGGCCGGGTGCTTGTGCGGCTGAAGCAGCCCGAAGGCGGCCCGGGTCAAGCGGCGCCTCCGCAGTAACGAGCGACTTCTAGGGTAGATCTTCGTCCGTTCCACAATTGGCTGGTTCCGCGACTATACTGCAGAGGTCGCAACGCCTATAGACGGCTCTTGGAACGGCCTGATGAAACTTATCGACTCCTTGCTTGGTCGGCCCACGCGCAACGGCCAACTAGCCCCGCACATGACGTGGGCGAAGAGCAGCGTCGGCCGATCGATCTCCCGTGCTGGTCTGTTCATGAGACGGCAACTGTGGATCTGGCCGATTGTGGCCGTCGTTCTGCTGACGGTTATTGGCTTGTTTGTCCGCCGCGCGATTGAGACCACGATGCGCGATTCGCTCAAATCAGAGTTGCAGACCCTGCTCGACGTCGATGCAGCGATGCTTGAAGCCTGGATCAACGTGCAAAAGGCGAATGCGGAATCACTGGCCAACAGTATTGATATTCGGGAAAATCTGTATCCGCTGCTTGACGGCGAAGCGCCGCAAGCAAGTGAAAACGCCCCGCGGTCAGATGTCGATGCGCTTCGTGCTAAGCTTGCGAATTCCGTGGCGCCGGCCATGGTAGCTCACCGCTACGTAGGTTACATCGTGGTTGATAAGACAAAGCGGATCATTGCCTCGGGTCGATCTGACAACCTCGGACTTGCCGATCCGCCGCAATACCGCGGGTTTCTCAATCGTGCTCTCGACGGCTTTTCCAACGTCTGTCCGCCATTCCCGAGCATCGTCGCCATGAAGGACGAATCAGGAACGTCAAGAACGGGAGTCCCCACGATGTTTGTCGCCGCTCCCATCCGCGATAACAGCTTTCAAGTTGTCGGAGCTCTGGCCCTACGAATTGACCCCATGGAGGAGTTCTGCCGGATCCTAAGCCTCGGCAGAATTGGCGACACTGGCGAGACCTACGCGTTCAATGCAGAGGGACGCATGGTTTCCACTAGCCGGTTTGACGATCAGTTGATCTTGCTGGGTCTTCTGCCGGATCAAGAAGACTCCAAATCAATCCTGCAAATTCTTGTTCGCGATCCCGGCGGCGACATCACAGATGGATATCGACCGGCCAAGCGTCGCCATGAACTGCCGCCCACGTTTGCTATAGCCGAAGCCCTGGAGGCTCGTCCAGGCGTCAATGTCGAAGGCTATCGCGACTACCGCGGCGTCCCCGTCGTCGGCGCGTGGACCTGGCTTCCGGAAGCGGACCTGGGCGTCGTCACTGAAATGGATTATGCCGAAGCCTTTCATCCGCTCACCATTTTGAGATGGACGTTTTGGGGACTGTTCGCCCTGCTGGCGGCAAGCGCCGGCGCCATTTTCGTGTTTACCATTCTGTTAGCGCGATCGCGACGCGAAGCGCAGAAAGCTGCGATCGAGGCGCAGCAGATCGGTCAATACAATCTGGAGCAGAAGATTGGCGCCGGCGCCATGGGCGTCGTTTACAAGGCGCATCACGCTATGTTGCGCCGACCCACCGCCGTGAAAATGCTTGATGTGGACCGAGTCAATGAGGCTTCGCTCGAGCGAT
>DASVCM010000479.1:0-5341 GCA_036381635.1 Lacipirellula sp. | reverse complement strand
GAACGCGACATGCAGCCCATTGCGGCGGTAATTGCTACGCACCAACCCAGCAGCACCATCCTGCCCATTCGCCACCTCTTTGCGCCCTGCGCGGCCTTCTGTGGTGATTCTCCGCTCTCATAACTACAATGCTGACATTGTATCGCATCCCCGTATGAGTTTGCCTCACGCAATGGCGCAAAGGCGCAAAGAAGAAAATGCAAAACAAAGGAATAGCAACGCTAATCGGCGCTTAACGAAGACCCATCCGGATTTGCCACGATTAGCGTTCGTGGTCCTAGATTCTCATTCTGCTTCATCGCATTTCTGTCTTCTTTGCGCCTTTGCGCCTTTGCGTGAGACCATGTATTTCGTCCTGTCCCCGTGGTTGCGCAAGTTTTTCGTCGAGTAATCCATGAAGCTCGTGTTACTCGGCACCACCGGCTATCACGCCAACGACCGTCGGCAGACGGCGTGCTTCATGCTGCCGGAACTGGGCGTGGTGTTCGACGCCGGCACCGGGCTGTACCGTGTCTGCGACTACCTCCAGACCGATTCGCTCGACATCTTCCTCACGCACGCCCACCTGGATCACTGCATCGGGCTGACGTACATGTTCGACGTGCGCTACCGCACGCCGCTGGAGCGAGTCACCGCTCACCTGGAAGCGGAGAAGCTTTCGGCCGTCCGCGAGCATCTGCTGGCCGAGCTATTGTTCCCCGTCCCGCCGCCGGTCGATCTCGTGCCGCTTGAGCAGAACATCGCGCTCGCCGACGGCTCGCGGCTCACCCACTTTCCGCTGAAGCACCCGGGCGGGGCGCTGGGCTTCCGCGTCGATTGGCCCGACCGCTCGCTGGCCTATGTGACCGACACGACCGCGTCGCCGGAGGCCGAGTACGTCGAAAAGATTCGCGGCGTGGATCTCTTGGTACACGAAGCCTACTTCACCGACGAGTTCGCCGAGCACGCCGAGCTGACCGGCCATAGCTGCCTGAGCCAGGTCGCCCGCGTCGCTGCGAAAGCCGAGGTCGGCCGGCTGGTGCTCGTGCACATCAACCCGCTCATCGAAGACGATGCGGAGTTCGACCTAAGCGGGGCGCGGCGAATCTTCGCCAACACAGAAATCGGCGTCGACCGGTTGGAGCTTGTGTTCTAAGGCGGTCTTGGTTTCCATTTGGCCGAAGGCCATCAGCCTCGACGGACAGCTCGAGTCGGGCACGGGATGACGAGTTCCACCTCGCCCGGCGCTTGCGCCCTTTGTCACATCTCCCCCGGCGCTACTCGCTCTGGCCGTTATTGTCCGGATCGACCTCCTGCAGCGGCGGGTCGTCGCCGGCGATCGTGCTTCCCGAGCGCCACGCGGTGAGATCGACATCGTCGCTGACGAACTCCGCCGAGCCGTCGCAGCGCGAGGTATTCACCCCGCCGGGGTGCCTGCTGCGAGAGGCGAGGGTGAAATTAAGCTGGCCCGTGACTTCCGTACATGGCGCCAGATGATCATTCTCGTCCAGGCACTGGGTCACGTCGCTCCATCGGGAATTGGGAGACAGACGCGTCGTCAGTTGGTAGGAACCCGACGTATAGATCCACACGCGCCCACGGCGGTCTTGATTGTCTGGGTTGAGTGCCGGCATCTGCAGCATTTCCATTTGGAGATACGTATTGCTGAGGCCGTCGGAAATCTGCCTGAAATTGATCTCCTGGCCGCTGTTATCCTTGGCGTGCCGGTAAAACTCCTTCTCTAGGTTGGCATTATTCCCCTGGTACGCATAGAAGGGGCCGCGGCGTTCAGGGCTGTTAGCCAATTGGCGGTAGATGCCATAGCCGTAGTTAAACCCATAGTTCGACTTTCGGTCGCCGCCACGATCCTTAGTGGGTTCTAGCATCTGGTGCGATTCATCGCTCGAGCACGCCAGCATCGGCTCTTCCCGCGCGAGCAGATCCAGATTGCGGGGATTCGTAGTCCCGACCGTGAAGTCATAGGCGTTCTTGATGTTCGACCCTTCCATGAAGGGCAACATCTGCAAGTACAGCATCGGGCGATCAATCTTGCTGTTGGACTGCCGATTCACATCCACCGGAAGATAGCCGTACGTATCGTGGTGATTCTGAATCGCCAGCGCCAACTGCTTGAGGTTGTTGAGGCACTGAGCCCGCCGCGAGGCTTCGCGGGCCGCCTGCACGGCCGGCAGCAACAAGGCCACCAGCACGCCGATGATCGCGATCACCACCAGCAGTTCGACCAGCGTGAAGCCGGCTACCCGGCCGCCATGGCCGCTCCGTCGTCTCTCAAACATGCGCTGTTCCTGTACCAAGTCCGTCCCGTCGGGCGATGACGCCCGTCCCCTCGACGCGTGGCCCCGTTGAGAAATCCCTCGAAAACATGCGGGCCGAGAAATTATTGGCGCCGGCGGCGCCAATTCCAGTTAACAGCCGGGCGGCCAAGGTTACTCAGAAAATGCCCGGAAATGACGGCTTACTTGAGCCGGGCGGCGAGCTTCCGCAGCCGCCATCAAGAAGGGAAGACCAAGCTTATGCAGTTGCGGCACGTTCCTCCGGCTCCCTCCCCTTGATGGGGAGGGGACCGGAGGATTCAAGTGGAACAAGAAGACGGCTTCCCCTTGAGCTTCCGAAACCACTCGCCCCGCCGGTTGCGGCTTAGCGCATCCAAACACCTCGCCGCTATCTGCGCCTGACAGCCCGCCAGGCCAACGATCCGAAAGCCACGGCCGCCGTCCATGCGGAGACGGGCTCTGGAATGATCTGGTAAATGTGCGCCCGCCCGTTCCCGTCGGCGGCAAGCAACGTCCGACCGTCGAATCCGAGCACGCCTCCGAAAAACGCGCTCCCTGCCGGAGCCGCGATGCGTTCGATCTGGCGCGGCGACAACGGATTGGCAACATCGTACAGGTAGACGCTGCCGCCGACGCCGTCATTAAAGGCCCCGATCGCGGCGGTTGTGCCGACCAGTTCCAGCCCCCTTCCAAAGGGCGCACTCTGAAACACATCGGTGGGACGACCGAACTCGTGCTGCTTGATGCTATTGAAGTTTGTCAAATCAAACGCCCACACGGCGCCGTCGGAGGCCCCGGGCGGATTGTCGGGCCCCGGGTCCGAACTGACGCCGACCAGCGCTCGGTTTCCCTCAATGGCCACCGTGCGGCCGAACGCGCTGTAGTTGGGAGCATCCGTCGGCCGGAGCACGCGTTGCCGAATATTGCTGGGATTCGACAAGTCGTACAGATGCGCGGCGCCGGCAAACGGAAAGGGACTCGATTCGCTGATATGACCGACCAGCGCGTAGTTCCCGCTGATGTCGACCTGCTCGGCAAAATTCCCGCCGATTGTTCCCGGCGTCCGATTCAGCTTGATCTGCGTAATGTTGTCCGGATCGCTGAAGTCCAGGACATACGCCGCCGCCGGCGGGCTGTTGACGCTGTAAAACGGCGCCCCGACGATCAACCGATTCCCGCTCACGGCGAGGCTGTGGCCAAAGTAGTGATACGGCGCCGAATCAAACGCGGTTATCTTCCTCTCCGTGATGTTCGCCGGATCGCTGATGTCGTACATGTAGACGGCGCCGGAATCGTTATCGGCGCCGCGAGCTCCCACGAAAACGTAACGGTCCGTGATGGCCGTGCTGATTCCGAATTCGTTGCCCGCGTGATTGTCCGACGGCCGCAACTCGGCAAGTTGCACGGGGCTCGCCGGATTCGAGAGATCGAAGAGAAACGCGCGGCCGTTATCCAGGCCGGAGAAGAAATTGCCCGCCGTCACCACGGCGCGGTTGCCCAAGACGTCGATGCTTTCACTGTTCGAAGCAAAGTTGACGCCGCGCGGCAAATTATCAGGGCGCAGTTGCCCCAGGTAACGTACCAGGGAAGGCGCCGACGCTTCCGCCGCGCTGGCGAACAGAGCGACCGCCAGGAGCGCCCCCAGCTTGCATAAGACTCGATACATTAGCCGTCTCCTGTTCGTTCATGATTCGGCGGCGCCGAATCGAGGTGGAAACCAGCGAACAGGAGGCGGCTCTCGTCATGGACGCGCCATGGCAAGAGAATTCGTTGCGCTTCGCACATGAACCGCAGCCCTGTTCCGACAGGCGGTGTCTTTCGCCAATTTAGGCCGGAGCGCTGCATGAAGCAAGCAAATTAAGATGAACGGCAGCATCCTAAGAGTGGCAAACGCGTCCGCGCCCTTTCCATGCGGTTTCGATTCACTTGAGCGGAACGTCATTCTGAGCGCAGCGAACAATCTAGCCCCACCCGCGACCCCGCAGTTCCCCCGACCATAGTTCAGTCGGTGGACCGACGGCGCCTTACCCTGAAACCCCTTTGCGCCCTTTGCGAGCTTCTGTTTGAAGAATTAATTAACAGAAGGTCGCAAAGGTCGCAAAGGAAGAAGAGAGACCATCTCACCGAAGTTGCCGGGCCAGTTTCCTCAGCCGTCGGCGATAGCTGTAGTGCTCCACCTCCAGCGCGTGCCGCGGCGAGTTCACATAGCGAACGCCCCCGCCGAGGTCCGGTGCTCCGCTGCGCTTCAAGTCTCGAAATCGCCTCGCCGCGGGCCGCTCGCGGCTTAGCGCATCGAGATACCGCGTCACAAGCTGCGCCTGATAGTCCACCAGCCCGAACTGCCCGCTGTCCGGCTGGATCAGCCCGATGCAGAACAGGTCGTCCCGCTCGGGGTGGAACACGTTCATAAACAGCCGCGGGGCGCCGTCCTGCCAGTTGAGATGGCCGTTGTCGATGAACGGGAACGTCACGCGATAGCCGGTCGCGAATATGATTGTGTCGACCTCATCCTCGCGGCCGTCGGCGAAGCGCACTCGATTGCCGGCGAGCTCGTTCACGTCGGGCCGCAACTGCAGTCGGCCGTGGCCCACATGGTGATGCAGTTGCGAGTTGAGGATCGGGTGGCTCTCGAACAGCTTGTGGTCCGGCTTCGGCACGTCCGTTCTCCAGGCCGGGCCGAGGACCAGGTGATTCACAACCGCGCCGACCATCCGCCGCGCCGCCAGCGGCATGCGCAGCCACATCAAGAGTTCGTTGCACTCGTCGATCGGCTTGCCGCGGAAGAATTTTGGCAGGATGTGGTACGACCGCCGCGTGCTCAGCAGCGCCGCCTCCGCATGCTGCGCCGCTTCGCAAGCAATGTCGCAGCCGCTGTTGCCGCCGCCGACGACCAGCACCCGCTTGCCGCGCAGAATGTCCGGCGTCTTGTAACTGGCCGAATGAATCGCCTCGCCCGCGAACTCGCCCGGGTACTCCGGCCAGCGCGGGTCCCAGTTGTGCCCGTTGGCAATCACGACGCCGCGGTAGAGGCGCTCCTCGCCGTTGCTTAACCTGACGCGCCAGCCGTC
>DASVCM010000478.1:0-3101 GCA_036381635.1 Lacipirellula sp. | reverse complement strand
CCCGAGCTGCCCGAGCAGGAGACGTTCCAGGAACTTGTGGAGTCCTTGCTTGTTGAGTGGTGGGTGTGGCTGTGGGAGCAGATCGGCGTCAATGGTCCGCCCCTGGCACGATCGGACACGATCGATCTATCAAAGCAAGTCGCGGCCGACGGCGAGCAACTGCTGACGATCCCGCTAAACGTGCTGGAGAACGACATCGAGCCTGAGCAGGAGCCCGTCACCGCCATACTCCGTTCGACGACGACGCACGGGCAGCTCACGCTCCGCCCCGACGGCACGTTCGACTATACGCCCGATGAAGGTTTCGAGGGCGTCGATACATTTCGCTACATCGCGTTTGACTCGACCAACGAATCGAGCGAAGCGACGGTCCGCATCTATGTCGGCTTCCGCGGCGATTACGACGCCAGCGGCATGGGCGACGGCCGCGATTTTCTCGTTTGGCAGCGAACCCTGGGACAGTCCGCGACGCCCGCCGGCAGCGGCGCCGATGGCGACGGCGACGGCGTAGTGACGCTCGCGGACGGCTCCGTGTGGTCGCACAATTTCGGCGTAGCGCACCCCGAAACCGCCGGCGAAACCGTCGTTCGTGGGGATGGCGAGCTCCTGCAACTCGAGGCGTCGACCCTTACAGCCTCCAATGACGACCTCTTGGCGGCGTCTGTCACTGCCGCTGCTTCGCGCATTGACATATCGTCGAGCACGCAGATCTTTGAGACGAGGCGGTCCCTGGACGGCAGTCGATCGCGGTCAGTATCGCTGAAGTCGCTCGGCGACTCTCTGAATGTCAACGTCTCCTCATCAGTGAGCACCGTATTAGGCCAGAGGCTTCGACCACGGCCAGCGACAGGCGGTTGGGAGCACGCAGTCGATCGAGCGTTTGACGAACTTTTCAAACACGGCCTGATGAGACTTCGGCGTGAGTTCACCCTGTTCTAGACGTTGCCGCCTGGCGTTCACGCTTGTCGAGTTGCTCGTCGTCGTAGCGATCATTGGCGCGCTGGCGGCTCTGCTCTTGCCCGCCGTCCAGGCCGCGAGAGAGTCGGCCCGCCGCTCGCAATGCGCCGCTCAAATCAAGCAGCTCGCGCTCGCCGTCCTTAACTATGAGAGTGCGGTCAAGGAGCTGCCGGCTTCGGGAATTGCCGCGATCGAGATCGAGGATGAGGTCGAGATTTTCAACCCCCACGGAGGAAAGCAATTTAGCTGGATCGTTGCGCTGCTGCCGTATATGGAGCAAGCGGCGCTAGCCTCCCGGTTCGACATGAACAGGCCCGTCGATTTTCAGAGGTCGAATCCGCAGGCAGAGACGATCCCGGCCCTGAATTGCCCAAGCGATGAGGCCGGAGGGCGCTTCTACCTCCATCCGCCGCCCGTGGCCGGAATGCCGGCGCGCGTATTTGCCAAGGGCAACTACGCGGCCTACACGAGTCCCTTCCACATCGATCTGCAAATGCTATATCGAGGCGCGTTCATTTCTGGCGGACAGCCGATGAGCGCTATCGAGGACGGAGCGGTCAACACCCTCGCCATCGCTGAGGTGCGCACGCTCGATCGAGACGACGACTGGCGCGGCGCCTGGGCTGTTCCCTGGCCCGGCGCCTCGCTGCTGGCATTCGACATGCACCCGCAAGGTTGGGACCCCGGCCATGGCCATTCCGCGGGCGAAGTTTACGCTGTCATGATGAACGCGCCGTACCGGGCCAATCCCGACAGCGTCGGCAAAACGCAAACGCCCAACTGCCAGGGACCGAACAAGGACACCTTTAACCGCTGCGCCGACGACGAACTCTACGAAGCCGCCGAGGCGGGCCGCATGCCTTGCATGTGGCCCGGCGTCGCGCCGGGGCTGACCGGCCACATGTCCGCAGCCCCTCGCAGCCTCCATCCCGGCGGCGTGAACGTCGCTTATCTCGACGGCCATGTTCAGTTCCTCGTCAATCACGTCGACGAGTTTGTGATGGCCTATTCGATAAGCGTCAATGACGGATCGACGGAATCGCCGGTTGAGTAGCTGCTAGCCCTGTTGTCGTAGCGTCAGCAGCCATGCCAGGCCCGCGCACACGGTCGTCAACAACAGCATCGTGCGTACATTAAACCGAATCCAACGCCGACGCACGGCTATAAATCCGGCGAACAGCGTCGCTCCGACGAACCAAGTCGGAGCGAACAACACGATAAATGGCCCGGGGCGCGAGTCCGACTGCCACCCGCCGAGCCAGTAGCCGAAATCGGCAAACATCGCGCCCTGGCATCTCACCTTGTCGAGCATCGACATCCACAATCGCAACGGCGTCCTTCCCCCCTTGCCGGCGGTCCAGACTTTGGCTTCGCGCTGATAGGTGAGCAAGTTGTATTGCGGCGCAGAAGCTAACCGCGTCAGCGGGATCTGCAGCGAAGCCAAGCCTTCATCCACGGTTACCGTAACGTCGCAGACCGTCAGCGAATCGCTGCGCCAGTAGCTGCGCACATGGTAGGCGGCCGTGAGCGCCGTAATCAGGGCCGCCGCCGCGCAGACGACCGGAGACAGACGCGGCGGACGCGGATTGTCTCCCATCGAATCCCCTTCTGTCTCTAAGCCTTCCTCAGTCCGCTGTCGCGGAAACGCCGTCATTCCGAGCGGAGCGAAGAAGCTGATCCCGAGGCTAAAGCGCGTACCAGATAAGTGTAGCGAACGTCATCCTGAGTCCTTCGGCGGACCTTGGGACAGGCTCCGCGAAGGATCTGGCGTAGCACTAGATTCTTCGCTTCGCTCAGAATGACTGAAATCTGCTACCCACAGATGTGACGCGCTCTAGATCCTTCGCTCCGCATCAGGATGACAGACGCTCTACTGATGTGAAATCGCTCTAGGTTTTGGCTCCCGCCGCTTGCAGCTTGTCGAGCTGGGTTTCGCGGCCATCCCGTTGGACGCTTTGCGCCTTGTTGTAACTTTCGAACAGCAATTGGTAGTGCGGCACGATGTGGTCTTTCATAATCTCAGCAAACGCCATCGCATCGTTGCGATTCCACGTCTGCATGAACTCGGCCAGCAGGGCAAACGTGTCGGTCGGGTGGGCGCCCGCCTGCACCACGCGGGCCAGCGTGATATCGGTCGCCATCGA
>DASVCM010000477.1:0-2803 GCA_036381635.1 Lacipirellula sp. | reverse complement strand
TCTGTCTTGAGCGGCGTCGCTGACCCCGCGATGGAGCCGCCTTTGTCGCGCCATGCCGCAACGCAGGGCGGATGAACGCGCAATCCGCGCCGCTGAGCCATGTCCGATCCGCCAAGGCGGCCGGTGGCTTGAGCCTAGCGGCGAGACGCCAGGAAATCTTCGAGGTTCGCTCTCAGACGCTCCAGGGTTTCGCACATGGCGCGGACTTGGGCTTCCGGAACGCCACGTTCGGCGGCCGCGTTGACCTGCTTCGTGAATGGCAGCAGCTTCGCTTCCAGAGCCTTTCCGGCGCGAGTCAGGTTGACGTTCACTTTGCGCCGGTCGTCCTTGTTTCGAACGCGAACCACGAAACGGTGCGCTTCGAGATTGTCGATGGACGACACGACGGCGGATTCGAACGAGCCCAGACGCCGGCTGAGCTCCTTCTGGGTCAGACCGTCTTCATCCCACAAGATACGCAGGAGAAGCCATTGGTTGGGGCTGATGTCCGTATCGTCGATGAGCGTCTGCAGTGCCTTGGCATACAAACGATGGGTATCCCGCAGGAGCGAGGCGACGGTTTGGCGCCGGTTCCGCTTATCGGCTGCCGGCTTTGCGGGTGCCGGAAGACGCTGATTCGAAGGGGGCATTGTCGATGCAGCTGCCATGGAAGACCGAGTCGGAGCCACAATACAGCATCCCGCCCGAGGCTTGGCAACGAAAGCCACGGTCTTTGCCAGATCCCGTTTGGTTCCCTGCCTTTTTGTACCTTGGAAAAGCCTTCCGGCGCCGCCACATTATGTGACATGACTGACCGTCGAATCCGGCTTTGTCCCACTTTTCTGGCTTCCCTGACCGCAGCACTGATAGCGGCTGGGACGGCGCCGGCGTTTGCGCAATCACAAGTATCGAGCCAATCGGCGTCCAGCGGACCGGAGATGCTGGCCCAATCGGAGCAGCGCCAACGCGACCTCGACCAGCGCCTGCAACAGAAGCGCCGCGAGCGTCAGTTGGAAATGCAACAGGATCGCAACAGGGCTCAAGATCAATTGCAGCGGCAAGAGTTGCAACGCAAGCTGGAGCAACAGCAGCACCGGGATCGTTTGCGCGACGATCTGCGTCGCGAGCAGGATTTGCGCAAGCAACAGCGCAGGTCGTAGGTCGACCGTCGACGCTAGTCTTCAAATCAACGCCGACACACCACTCACGACGACATATGCGCCGACCGCCATTACCATTCCGGCGAAGAGGTGATTGAGGACGGCTCGCCGCGATGCCAAGCGGCGGGCGAGCAACGAGCCGGCAATGCCGCCCAGCACGCCCCCCGCGACGAAGAAAGCCGCGATTCGCCAGTCGATGAGATCCGAGGCGGCGTAGCTCGCGGCCGTCGTCAGGCCGAACGCGGCGATCGAGACGAGCGAGGAGCCGATCGCGTTGAGTAGGGGCATCGCTGTCACGCTGACGAGCCCTGGCACGATCAAGAACCCGCCGCCGATCCCGAAGAAGCCGGAAAAAGCCCCGATGAAGAAACCGCCAACGACGAGTCCCGGCAAGAGCTGCCGCGCGCTCTGCCAATTAAGCCGCACGTCGGGATTGTCACCGCCACCCTTGCGGCGGAGCATGACGAGGCCGACGACCAGCATCAGGATACCGAACAGCGCCAGCAGATAACGACCGTCGATCGCCTTGCCCAAGGCCGCGCCGGCCAATGCCCCGACGATGCCCGACAGAGCGAAGACAACGGCGCAACGCCACTTCACACTGCCCATCCTCGCATGACTGACGAGTCCCGAGGCGGCGCTGACGGCCACGGCCAGAGCGCTGGTGCCGACCGCCACGTGGGGCGACGAGACACCGACCACATAGACGAGCAAAGGCACGGCGAAGATCGAGCCCCCGCCGCCGACGAGCCCGAGGATCAAACCAACGAGACCGCCGGCGGCGACCGTCAGCAGATCAGCAGCTTCGACCATCGGCGCTCCCGCCGGCCGCCACCCGGCGGTTCCACGGCATCGAGGACAGGAACTTGGCCATGCTGCAGGTGCCGGTGACGCCAGCGAACACCAGCCCGACGCCGACGAAGGCGGCCATGCCGTAGAAGGCCGGGGAAAAGACGGCGCCCAGCAACACACCTAGTAGAATCAGCAAGCCAGCAACGATCTGCACCTGGCGCATGATCTCGATGGGCTGCCGGCGGTCCCGGCGCACCGGCAGGCCGGCCGCTTTCCAGGATTGCAGACCGCCTTCGAGGACATAAGCCTCGCCGCGCGCCAGCGCCGCCAGACGCGCTTCATTCGCGCGAGTGCGTGCGCCCGAACGGCAGTGGAAGATCGCCACGTCGCAGTCGGCGATGGGACCGGCGCCGCCATCGAGCCGGCTGAGCGGCATGTGCAGCGCGCCCGGTATCCGCTCCCGCGCGAACTCATCCGCTTCTCGAACATCGATGAGCATCGCGCCATCGCGGATCAAGGCTGCGGCCTGCTCGGGGGACACGCTTTTCAACACAGTCATGGCTACTACTACTCCAACGGGCGGCTCTCGCCGCAAAAAAGCGCCAACCGGCACATGAAGCTAACGACAATAGATGTCCTTTAGCAGCGTCAGCAGCCGGGCCACCTTGCGATCGGCGATGCGGTAGAACACGGCTTGGGCCTCCCGCCGAGTGGCGACGATGCCGTCCTCGCGCAACTTGGCCAGATGCTGCGACAGCGCCGACTGGCTGAGATTCACCCCGTCCGCGAGGGCGCCGACCGAGGACTCACCTGTGGCGGCGAGTGTGCACAAGATCAGCAGCCGACGTTCATTGGCGAGAAGCTTGAGCAGC
>DASVCM010000476.1:0-4027 GCA_036381635.1 Lacipirellula sp. | reverse complement strand
CTCCGGCATGCCGTCATCTACGGCGGCGTCTCGCAGGTGAATCAGGTGCGAGCGCTACAGCACGGCGTCGACGTCATTATCGCCACGCCTGGGCGTTTGCTCGACCTGATGAATCAGGGGCACGTCGATCTGAAGCACGTCGAAGTGCTCGTACTCGACGAGGCGGACCAAATGCTCGACATGGGGTTTATTCCCGATATCCGCCGGATCATCGCCCGTGTGCCTGAGCAGCGTCAGACGCTGATGTTCTCGGCAACGATGCCCGAGCCGATTCGCAAGCTCGCGCAGGAGTGGCTGAAGAACCCCGAGAGCGTGAGCGTCGTCCCGGTCGGCACGCCCACCGAACTGGTCGAGCAGTCGGTGTACTTCGTCGAGAAGCAAACCAAAGCGAAGCTGTTGCAGCAGTGGCTCGAGAACACGCCGGCGGGCCGCACGCTTGTGTTCGCTCGCACCAAACATGGGGCCGATAAGATCGTGAAGCATCTGATGCGGAGCAAGATCTTCGCGGCGGCGATTCACGGCAACAAGAGCCAGAACCAGCGCGAGCGGACGCTTCAGCAGTTCAAGTCCAGCCGGCCGCCGGTGCTGGTGGCGACGGACATCGCCGCTCGCGGGCTCGACATCAAGGAGATCTCGCACGTGGTGAACTACGATCTGCCGGAAACTCCGGAGACGTACGTTCATCGCATTGGCCGCACCGGTCGCGCCGGGGCGACGGGCGTCGCCGTGTCGTTCTGCTCGACCGACGAAGTGAAGCACTTGCGCGGGATCGAGCGGCTGACGCGGCGGAGCATCGAGATCGGCGCCGGCCATGACGAGTTCACGATGACGCCGCCGTCGGCGCCTGTCAGCGAGCCGTCGCGAGATGGACGCCGTAATCGCCGGCCCGCAAGCGACGGTCGTCCGCAAGGCGGCCGCGGCCGTCGCAGCGGCTCGGGACGCCCTGCTACCGCCGGCGGCCCGGGCGCCGCGAAGCGGAAGCGATACGGCACGAACGGTCAGAATCGGCCAGGCGATCGGCCTGCGGCCGAGGCTGCCTCTGTACCGACCTCCGGCCAGAACGGCGGCGCCGGTAGTCGTCCCGCCAAGCGGCGGCGACGGTTCAAGTCGGGCCTGTAAACTGATCCGTCATGGACAGCGCGTATGAAGTGGTCGTGATCGGCGCCGGCGCGGCGGGCCTGATGGCCGCGACGCGCGCCGCCGAGCGCGGCCGGCGGACGCTGCTCTTGGAGAAGAATCGCAAGCCGGGCGTGAAGATTCTGATGTCCGGCGGGACGCGGTGCAACCTTACGCATGCGACCGACGAGCGCGGGATTGTCGAGGCTTTTGGCGAGAACGGCTCGTTCCTCCACTCGGCCCTCGCTGCATTGAGCCCGGACGCGCTGGTGGCCATGTTCGAGGCGGAGGGCGTCCGCACCAAGATTGAAGAGACGGGCAAGGTCTTTCCGGTGAGCGATCGGGCGCTCGACGTGCTCTTGGCGCTACAGCGGATGCTCGCCCGCAGCGGAGCGCAACTGCAGCTTGAATCGGCGGTGCTCGGGGTTGAGCGCGACGGCGAGGGGTTCGTGGTGAAAACGACGCAAGGGGCGCAGCGCGCGGCGAAGGTCATCGTCACCGTCGGCGGGCAGTCGTATCCAGGCAGCGGCACGACGGGCGACGGGTATGCGTGGGCGAAAGCGGTGGGGCACAAGATCGTGCCGCCGCGGCCGGCGCTTACGCCGCTGACGACCAGCGAGCGGTGGGTAATGGAGCTGCGCGGGGTTACTGTTCCGGATGTTGTTATTGAGCTGATGTCGTCGTCGAGCGATGGGGACGATTCGGCCTCTCTAGTGAGTTCGGGGAGGCAGGCCGGACCCCTCGGCGGACCTCGGGGTGACAGAGTTCCTCGAGGTGACCGAGCTCATGCATTTCATGCACGAAGCGAGCGGGTTCGCCGCGGGTCGTTTCTGTTTACGCACTTCGGGCTGTCCGGGCCGGGGCCGATGGATATCAGCCGCGTCGTCGCCGCTAAGCCGCAAGCGGGTGGGTGGCAGGCGGTGTGCGACTTCGCGCCGAGCGTGAAGGCCGAGCGGATTCTTGCGGAGCTGCAAGACGCGGCGCAACAGGACGGTCGCCGCGGGGTGCTCAACATCATGGCGGAGCTTGTGCCGCGGCGGCTGGCCGAGGCGATCATGGCGCGTGCTGGCGTGCCGCTCGATCGTCGCGCCGCGGAATTGAGTCGCGCCGAGCGGACGGCGATTGTCGACGGGTTGAAGCGCACGGTGATTCCGATCACCGGCACGCTGGGGTTCAAGAAGGCCGAAGTTACCGCCGGCGGCGTTTCGCTTGATGAAGTCGACTCGCGGACGATGGAGAGCAAGCTTGTGCCGAACCTGTACTTCGCCGGGGAGGTGCTCGATCTGGACGGGCCGATCGGCGGGTACAACTTTCAGTCGGCTTTCAGCACGGGCTACCTGGCCGGCGAGAAGGTGTGACCGCATGCAGCCCCGGGCTCCGCCCGGGGGTCTCGCACATCGGGGCGACGTCGGTCCTCATGGAGGCCGACCCCCCGGCCGGAGGCCGGGGCCGCAGTGATGTCTCGCACTCCCGTTACGCGGCAATTACACTGGCGGCTTCGGCTTCTCTCGCTTCGACCTGCGTAGGCTTATCAATGGACCGACGTCAATTCCTCGCCGTTACTGCAGTCGCTCTTGCCCTGTACGTACTCGCTCAATCGGCGCTTGCCGCTGAATCCAGCGAGTGGATCCAGCTCTTCAATGGCAAGGATCTCGCGGGGTGGACGCCGAAGATACGGGGGCATGAGCTGGGCGAGAACTACGCCGATACGTTCCGCGTCGAAGACGGCGTGCTCAAGGTGGCGTATGACAAGTATGAGGGGCCTTTCCGCGGGCGGTATGGCCACCTGTTCTACAAGGAGCCGTTTTCGAACTACGTGCTTCGCATCGAGTACCGCTTCGTCGGCGAGCAGGCGGAGCGCGGCCCCGGCTGGGCGCTGCGGAACAGCGGCGTGATGATCCACGGGCAAGATCCCAAGGGGATGACCAAAGATCAGGAGTTTCCGGTGTCGATCGAGGTCCAGTTCCTCGGCGGCGACGGGATGAATCCGCGCACGACGGGCAATCTATGTACGCCTGGAACGCATGTGGTTTACCAGGGGAAGCTTCACACGCAGCACTGCACCAACTCGGCGAGCGATACGTACCACGGCGACCAATGGGTGACGGCCGAGATCGAAGTGCATGGTAACGAGCTAATTCGCCACAAGATAAACGGCCGGGCGGTGCTTGAGTACTCGGAGCCGCAGCTCGATCCGCATGACGCGAATGCGAA
This sequence comes from Lacipirellula sp., assembly GCA_036381635.1. Taxonomy (GTDB): domain Bacteria; phylum Planctomycetota; class Planctomycetia; order Pirellulales; family Lacipirellulaceae; genus Lacipirellula. The sequence continues at coordinate 697 of DASVCM010000476.1, read as the reverse complement.
GAAGCTGCTGGAGGCCGGGGCGCCGAAGATGATCAGCGGCGGGACGATTTCGCTGCAGTCGGAGAGCCATCCGATTGAGTTTCGGAAGGTGGAGCTCAAGCGGCTGGATGTTGCGAAGACGCAAGCGCCGTGATGCGGCCTATGCGGCGCCGCTGGCTGCGGGGCGATTCAGTTTGCGTGCGGGCCCGCGTTTGAGCCAGCCGGCGGCCATGTAGAGCACGCCGGGCACGGCCCACAGCAGAAACCAGGGGCCGAGGAATCTGCCGCTGGCGCTCCACTCAGCGACATTCATGCCGGCGAGAGCTGCTACGACCATGGCGCCGCCGATAATCGGGGCTAACCAACCCACGGCGTAGCCAAGGAAGAGCGCGGCCCAGCCGAGGAAGATGAGCTGTACGCGGGGCGGTTGATTGGCGAGATTGAGCGTCCCTTCCGATTCGCCAAACAGGAACATCAGGAAGAAACCAACGAGAGCCAGTGCAGCCAGTCTGCCGAGCCAGTGCGTTACCGTGGCGGCGGTTTGTTGCGTAGCCATGGGAAGGTCCGCGTTATTGTTTGATTGGACGGGGGTGGAAGCGAATCAACACCCTCTACCATGCAATTCGCTATCCGCCCGTCAATATCGCCCGGCACCGGCTACTCGCCGCCGGTGGTTTGAGTAGCTGGCGGCGCAGGCGTCGTCTGCTGAGCGGCGAGG
>DASVCM010000475.1:0-3334 GCA_036381635.1 Lacipirellula sp. | reverse complement strand
TCCGCCGCCGCGACGGCGAAGTGCTGGCGCTGATGATCACTCTCTACCCGATCGCCCGGTTCTTCGAGGAAATGATCCGCGTGGACGAGCCGGCCGTGTTCGGGACGGGGCTGAGCATCTCGCAGAATATCAGCCTGATTCTGCTGCTCGCGGCCGCCGCGATGTGGGTCTGGCTTCTCCGGCAGCCACGGCGGCTCGCTTACGGGCCGGCGACACAGGCGTGAACCCTCGCCGCCTTCTTCGCGTTCAGACTTGAGAGCCGCACATTTTGCCAGCGGACCAGGGTTGTAGGACCCGTCTGAAGGCAACTCTTTGCAGCTTAACGGGTTCTGGAATTCTCGGAATCGTGGCGTTTTTCTAGCAAGACGCCGCTTCCAGCGGTAACTATCCCGGTGAAGGCGTCAAAACCAATGACCGATTCACCCGGCCAAAGTGACGCCCGCGAAGGCCGAGTCGAACGTTTCGACTTGGCCGCGGCTCTAACCGCGCATGGCCGGTGGCTGCGGACAGTGCTGGCCGCCCGCGGCGTCGAGCGGGATGCGCTCGACGACGTAATGCAGTCGGTCTGCGTCGCGGCGATGCGAAGTGCGACCGAACTGCGAGATGCCAGTCGCGTCGGGCCTTGGCTGTACCGCATCGCCGTGGTTGAAGCGTTGCAGTATCGCCGCCGCGCCGGGCGTCGGCGAAGACTGGTGAATGGATACGCAAGCGACGGCCCAGCGCCGAGCGAGGCGATCGATCACGATCCCCTCGCCTGGCTGCTGGCGGCCGAGACGCAGCAACTCGTGCGAAAGGCAATCGCCCAATTGCTGCCGCAAGACGCCGAAATACTGCTGCTGAAATACACCGAAGATTGGAGCTATCGCGAACTGGCAAACCGGTTGGGCGTTTCCGAAAGCGCCGTCGAGGCGCGCCTCCACCGAGCCCGCGCTCGCATGCGAGCCGCGCTCCGACAACTGGCGCCCGACTTGATCCCCGCGCGATAGCATCCGCCCTGAACTCAACACGATTGCCATGGACGCTGACGACCTCAACGACGACATGCTGATCGACAAGCTGGTCGACGGCGAGCTGATGCCTGAGGAGCGCCGGCAGTTGCTCGTCCAACTTGAAGCCGCACCCGACGGCTGGCGGCGTTGTGCTTTGGCCTTCGTCGAATCGCAGGCCTGGCAATCGGGTCTGCGAGTATTCGCCGCCTCAACAATTCATAACGAGAGTGACCCTGACACAATGGCGGTGCGGACGCTGAAGTCTGGAGAGACGCGTCGATCCGATAAGAGTCCGCGATCCGCTGCACGTCGGTTGGCCCTGGCAGCAGGCCTACTGCTAGCCTTCGGGCTGGGACGGCAATTCGGCGTAGGGGAGCGATCACAACTTAATCAGGCGCAGATTGCCGAGTCTGCAGCCCCGCCGGCTGCGCCGGACGACCGCGAATCCCCAAAGGCTACGGACCAACCACTTTGGGGCTTCGGCAACGACGCCGTGACGCTTGTCGTCAACGACTACCGCGGGGCGCCGCATCGCGTGCGCGTGCCGTTGCTGGAAGCTCGCGAGCTGGGCGCGGAGTTTGCCGCGGTTCCTACCTGGACCTCGCCGGAGCTATTGCAGCGTCTCGATCAGCAAGGCCTCGGCCTGGCTGCCCGACGTCGCTATGCACCTCTCTATTTCGAACAGCAGGATCAGCGGATCCCGTTTGTTGTGCCGGTGGACGACGCCGTCGTCATGCCGGTCAGCCGCTCGGTGTACTGACGCCGACTGGCAAAGAACCACCTCTCGCACTAACCCAGTTTTCTAAGGAGGCAAGTATGAGTACCCGAATTTGGAAAGGGCTTGGGGCGTTGGCCCTGCTGCTAGCAACTGCGGCCATGGCGACCATGGTCGGCAAGTCGGCGCGTGCACAAGCGGCGGACGAAGAGCCCAACGGCCGCATCGTTGAAATCTCTCCCGATGAGAGCGCCGACCTACCGGCGGCGGAGAACGAGCGGCCGGCCGCGGCGCCGAAGTACTGGATCGGACTGGCGGGCCGCCCGATCGCCAGCCCCGCACTGCGGACGCACCTCCAATTGGCGGACGACGTCGGCGTGCTGGTCGAACAGATCGTCCCGGACAGCCCGGCCGAAAAGGCCGGCCTGCGGCAGCACGACGTCATCGTCGCGGTCAACGGCGAGCCGATCAGCGACTTGCGGGCTCTACAGGAGGTCGTCACTAAAGGCGATGACAAGCCGATTGAGCTGAAGATCATTCGCCTGGCCAAAGAGGAGACCGTTTCGGTCACGCCCGAGGAGCGTCCCGCGGACGCCCCGTCAGCCGCTCCTGCCGCACCCGGCGTCGACGGCATGAACGACATCGAGGGCCTCCTGCGGCAGTTCCAGCAACAGGGCGCCGTCCCTGGCGGCGTGCGGGTGTTCGGCCCTGGCATGGTGCTGGGCGGGCAGGCGTTCAATCCGAACAATGTCCCCAGCGGCGTCTCGGTGAGCATCACTCGCCAGGAAGACGGGCCGGCCGAGATCACCGTCAAGAAGGGCGACCAGACCTGGAAGCTCAAGAGCAACGATGAAGAGGCCCTGAAGAAGCTGCCGGACGACGTGCGGCCATTTGTCGAGCAGATGCTCGAAGGCACGCGGCCGGGCCAGCCGGGTCGGCTAGGCGCCATGCAGTTCGATTTCGGCGATCTGGAGGGGATTCTGCCGGAGAATCTGGACCTCGACGCCTTCGGAGTCGATCAACAGCAGCTCCAGAAGCGAGCGGACGAAGTCCGCAAGCGGACCGAGTCGGCCAGCCAGGAACTGCTAAAACGCATGGAGGAGATGGAGCAGCGGATGCAGGAGCTCCAGCGGCAGTTCGAGGAGAATTCCGACCAGCCGCGAACAAACGGCGACGATGATTCGTCAAGTACTTAGACGACCAAGCGGGACGGCCGCCACGTGCGGCCTGCCGAGTAGTTTCGCTCCCCCGCGGACCAGACCCTCCTGCTCGGTTGCCGGCGCGCGACCCGGTTTCACACCGCCGGGGTCGTGCGAGTTCGTCCCCTCCCCAAGAACGGCAACCGAGCACCACGGCCGCGACTCGATGGCGAGTCGCGGCCGTTGGTTTTTTAGGGGCAGTCCAATTAGACAATGGCTGACATGCGATGCTAGACTTTACAGGGCATGATCAAAATGGTGCATCGTTATGACTCAGATCATTGAAGCGATTTACGAAGACGGAGCCTTTCGTCCGGTGAATCCGCAGCAAGTTCTGGCCGCCAATGGGCAGACCGTAACGCTGCTGGTTCAGACGGAAGAGGGGAGCGATGCGAATTCGGTGGTCGATCCTTTGACCCTTGCTGCGCGAG
>DASVCM010000474.1:0-2206 GCA_036381635.1 Lacipirellula sp. | reverse complement strand
ACAGGCGTTCCGGCCTGAATCCACGCCGGTCACGCAGGAACTCATCGACCAGCTCGACCTGCCCGACGGCTTCCGCATCAATATCTTTGCGAAGGATCTGGGTCACGCACGCATGCTGGAGGTCGGCGACGACGGCACGGTCTATCTCACCGCGCCCAAACAGGGCAAGGTGATCGCCCTGCGCGACACCGATCGTGACGGCGTCGCCGACCAGACGCGCACGCTCGTCGAAGATCTCAAGGATGTGCACGGGATCGTCCTGCACGAAGGCCGCATGTACCTGGCCCAGCCGACGCAGGTTTCGGTCGCGCCGCTGGAGGCGTGGGACCGGCTCGGCGAGCCGCGCGTGCTGCTGCGCGACCTGCCCGACGGCGGGCAACATCCCAACCGCACACTCGCCGTGCGCGACGGCAAACTGTTCATCACCGTCGGCAGCAGTTGCAACGCCTGCCCGGAGACCAATCCCGAGCATGCGACGATCCTCGTCGCCCCGCTGCCCCCGGCCCCGCCCCCGGCCCCGAATGCGGGCGGCGAGCGGCGCATTTTCGCGCGCGGCCTTCGCAACACGCTCGGCTTCGGCTGGCACCCCAGGACCGGCCAGATGTGGGGCATGGACCACGGCAGCGACGGCCGCGGCAACGACATCCCACCCGAGGAACTCAACCGCCTCGAAGAGGGCAACCACTACGGCTGGCCCTACGTCTACGGCAAACAGCAGCCCGACCCGATCATCGACGATCCGCCGGGCACGACCAAGAGAGCGTTCGCGCAGAAGACCGCCCCCGCGATTGTCACGTACCAGGCTCACAGCGCCCCGATCGGCATGGCGTTCTACGACGCCCAGCAGTTTCCGGCGAAGTACCGCGGCGGCGCGTTCGTCGCTTTCCGCGGCTCGTGGAACCGCATCCCCGCCACCGGCTACAAGGTCGCATTCATTCCTTTCAACGAGCAGGGCGCCCCCGGAAAGTTCCAAGATTTCGTCAGCGGCTTCCTGCTTGAAGATGGCAAGCGGCAGTTCGCACGCCTCGCCGGGATGGCCGTGGCGAAGGACGGCTCATTGCTGTTCACCGATGACAGCCAGGGCGTGATCTACCGCGTCTCGTACCAGGCTGGCAAGGGGCAATGATGCGGCCGCGCGTCGCATTCACGCTGATCGAGCTGCTGGTGGTCGTGGCGATCATCACGCTGGCGATCGGCCTGCTCATGCCGTCGCTGGGCAGCGCGCGTGAAGCCGCCCGCCGCGCCGCCTGTGCGAGCAATCAGCGGCAGGTGCATCACGCTTTCGCCGATTACGCCGCGGCGAATCGAGGCCGCGTGCCCATCGGTTATCGCAAAATTCGCCAATGGAACAGCATGATCTACAGCGGCACGAGCAAGCGGCTGGTGCTGTTCGGGGCGCTGTACCGGGCGGACATGATGCCCCAGCCGCGCATCTTCTTCTGCCCCTCCGAACGCAACGAGAAGCTGATCTTCGACACGGACGCGAACCCTTGGCCGCCGGGACCGGCCGGCGTCTCGACCTCCAATGTGTGGTGCGGTTATGCCGCGCGGCCGGAGGTGAACCTGCCCGATGATTTCAGCGCGGGTGTGCCGAAGATGCCGCGGCTGATGGCGCTGGGGACGCGCACGATCTTCGCCGACGCCATCTCCTCGCCGCCGCGCATTGATGACCGTCACGCAACCGGCGTCAACGCCGCACGCGCCGACGGCTCGGTGAGCTGGATCGACCGCAGCCACTTCGACAAGTGGCTCGCCCCCTGTGTCGAACCCATCGGCCCGCCCGATCCGACTTGGGACGATGAACAGGGGCAGGTGTGGACCGACGGCCTCGATCGGCATTAAGCGGAACAACCGCGAAGGCGCGAAGGACGCGAAGAAAGCATCTGATTGATTCTTCTCCTACGCGTTCTTCGCGCCTTCGCGGTTCAAGGTCTTCTCTGCGCCTCGGCGCCTCTGCGGTAGCATGTGCGCGAAGGAGGTGTTGCCGTGGCGATTCCGCAGACGTACGTGAAGTTCAAGCGTGAGCAGCCGAAGCTGGTTGAGGCGTATGAGGCGCTGGGTGAGGCCTGCCGCGAGGCCGGGCCGCTGGACCCCCGGACAGTTGCACTGGTGAAGCTGGCGATCGCGCTGGGCGCCGGATCGGAAGGCGGCAGCCACTCGGCGGTGCGCAAGGCGATGCAGGCCGGCTGCACCCCGCAGGAACTCG
>DASVCM010000473.1:0-4763 GCA_036381635.1 Lacipirellula sp. | reverse complement strand
GCCGCGCGCGTCGGCGAAGTGCTGTTTGGGAACCTTCTCCCCCTGATAGCCGTCGACATACCAGACGCCAACGTAAAGCTTGGCGCCTTCAAGCGGCTTGCCCGCTTCATCCGAAATCTGAACTTCCATGACCCGGAAGTTCTCATCTGCTTTCTCTGCTTCCTTCTCAACTTCGGCTTCGGCGTCCACGGCCGATTCATCGGACGCAGCAGGCGGCGCCGCCCGCGACTGCAACCGCAGCGAACCGATCACCAGCACCAGCGCAGTAGCAGCCAGCAGAAACGCGCGAATCACTCGGCGCGTCAGACTAGCGCGCGTCCGCGCTTGATCGAGGATCGCCAGAATGCGGCTTTCGACGTTGGTGGTGTGCGCCATGCCGACGGCCGTCGAGAACCCGCGATGCCGATACGTACGAGCGACGTCCAACAGCACGTCGGCATAGTCCGTCGCCGGCTGACCGCTCATCAGCACCAGATCGTCGCAGGCCATCTCGCGAAGCGTTCGCATCCGAGCCAATCCGTACCAGCAGATCGGATTGAACCAATGCACCGCACAAGCCAGGCAAGCGATCGTTTGCGTGAGCACGTCCCGTCGCTTCACATGGGCAAGCTCATGCAGCAGCACCAGCATCCGGCGTTCGTCCGACCAGGCGTCGGCGTCGGCCGGCAACACCACGACGGGCTTGCGCACACCGACCACCAGCGGCGATAGCGCCCCGGAGTGCTGCTTCAATGCCACGTTCGCGCGCACTCCTAAACGTTCCGCCGCAGCGTCCCGTTGGGCGCGCCACGGGGCGCTATCGAGATCCCGGGCGGGGCGCAACTTGCTTTTCACGGCCACGACCTGCTGCACCAGTCGCGCCAGTACTAAGAAGAAGCCGCACGCCCAAATTGCCGACCCTACGCTTCCCAGTGAAATCCGTTCGATCGGCGCCGTCGCCGCAGCGATCGGCGTCGTTGGCTCCATCGAGCCGCGTTCGGTGGACGGCGAGTCCTGAAGCGTCTCGATGGGCCGTGGAGATGTCGGCGGCGCGAAGCCGATCAGACTCCCGTCGCCGTTGATGGTCGGAGCAAGCGCCGTCGTACCGGGAATAGGCTCGCGATCGGCCGCCTCGTCGGCCCGCGTCGTCGGGTTGCTCAGCCCCGCGGGAAGTAGCGGCAATGACCAGCTCGGCGAAAGCGCCGCGACAATCGGCATCGCCAAACACCCTCCCAGTCCCATCGCCCAAACGCCGTGTTGCATCGCCGCCGACCGCCGCCGCAGCACAAAGCCGGCGCCCGCGGTCAGCAACAACAGCAGCAATGATCGCAACGCAACGCTGGCCAGCACGTCCGGCGGAAGCAAGTTGATCTCCATGGCTTCATTCCCCTTGGCGAGCGCGAAGGATGGCCTGTTCAAGTCGATCAATGTCCTCATCCGACAGTTGCTTGGCCGACTCGTCAATCAACGCCGCCAAGGCCTCGGCAGGCGAGCGCGGAAAAAACGTGTCGACCAGCCGCCGAAACGCCGACAGCCCGGCAGTCCTCCGCGACTGCACCGGCTTGTAGATGTGGGCAACTTCGCGCCGGTCGCGACGCACATACCCCTTCCGCTCGAGCTGGCCGAGCATGGTCCGCACCGCCGAGTAGCTAGGCGGATCGCTGAGATGCCGCCGCACCTCGGCCACCGACGCCGCCTGCAAGCGATACACCACCTGCATAATCTGCTCCTCCCGCGGAGCCAGCTTGCGAGTCACCTTCTTCTTCGGGGGCATAGGACGCAACAGGGATGAGAGACGAGTGTGCCAACTAATTAGCACGTGCCAATGTATTGACACCAACCTTGCCCGTCAAGCGCCGCCCCAGAAACCCGCGTCAAAGCAGCATTCCGGCCACGTTAGCCGCGACGGGCTAGCGGAGCGCGTAGGCCCTGCGCAAACCGCCCATTCAAAGTCGTTTTCACAGCCCAACAGGTCACCGCACCTTATTCTCCGACCTCTGAATCGCCGCAACTGGCAGCACAATCAGCCGCTTCTCGTCGTAAGCGGCAATCGCTCGGTTCGCCAGCCTTAGTGAACGACCTCAGAGCTCAAATTGCCGGAAAGCGGCCGGCGGTATACTGGCTTTTCGTTTTGCTCACGTCGAATTGAAACTAAACCAAGATGAATCGCTCATTTATGGAGGTCCTATGCCCGCCAATGAAACCTTCCAGCAGGCCCTCTCGAAGCTCCTCACCGAAGTTTTCGACGGCCCGCCGGGCGAGGCAGCGTTCATTCTGAACCCTGGCGACCCCGGCCTGCTCGGCCAGCTCGATTCGGTCACCGCGAGCGAAGCGTCCGCGCGACCCATGCCCGGCAAGACGACTATCGCCGCGCATGTCGATCACGTCCGCTACGGGCTGGAGCTGCTCAACCGCTGGGCCGCCGGCGACGAGAACCCGTGGGCGACGGCCGATTGGGAGGCCAGTTGGCGGCGAACCGCGGTCGCCGACGATCAGTGGCAAGCGCTGCGCGACAACCTTCGCCGCGAAGCGCAAACCTGGCAACGCGCCGTCAAGCAGCGCACCGAGTGGGACGCCCTCGCCGCCGCCGGCAGCTTGGCGAGCCTCGCACACACCGCGTACCACCTCGGCGCGATCCGACAAATCCTGGCAGCGCTGTCGTCGGTGGCGCAGGCGCCGGCGTGACGACGGATCAGCAAACCGCGTGGCGGCTTAGCGCGTCGGCTCAGCAGCTTCGGGAAAGGGTATTTCTACTTTGACGCCAGGCAATGTCGACCGCAACAGCTCCGCGCGCGCCTTATTCACGACCTGTTCGATGCGCACCTTCTTCAGATTGGGAAACGTCGCCAACAGCCGCACGCCCTCGTCCGAGAGGCGGCTCACTTCGACGTGGATCTGTTCGACCACCGGCGATCCCTTCATCGCCGCGAGCAGATTGTCGGCGCCTTGGCAATCGTAGAGCGTGATCCGCTCGACGTTGATCAGCTTGCTCGCGGCGGCAACGTCACCGCTGAGATCGACCATGCCCAAGGTCAGCGTCTTGAGATTGGCGACGCAGTCGGGGTCGCTGGCCAGCGCCACGAGCGTTTCGGCGTCTGTGATCGTGAGCCGCGAACCATCGGCGCCGCTCTTTACGTCCTCAACAAGCTCGGCGCGCCGCTCGGCCTGCCTACGCTCGAATGCTTGCCGCTCGCGCTTTAGATGCTGTGCGATAAGTATTGCGGCGCCGGCGATAATGAGCACCATGAGCATGGTCATCGCCAGGCAACCGGCACTTGATGCCCCTCGCGGCGAAGCATTCGTCTTGTTCATGTTTGGCGGTTCCATGTGACGGCGATCATCCCGTTAACTCCGCTCCGCCACGATCGCGCCCAAAAGTAGCGCCGCCAGCGTGAGCGCCGTCAGCAGCGTCCGCACCGTGAAGCGAAAGCGGCGCGTAGCCGCCGCCGTCGCCGCCAGCGCCGAGGTGAGCACCAGCAGCCAGCACGGCGCCGTGAACTCCATCCAGCCGCCGCCTACAGAAAATGCAAAACACGGAAACGTGCGGCGAAGTTCCTGAGCGTTCGGCAGGTACTCTTGCATACCCACTTGCCATCCGGCCGTGGCAAAGCTTCTTGGCACTATCAACAACGTGACGCGACCGAGTTGGCAACCGACGCCCGCTGAATGGGATCCGATCGCCGGAGTGGCAAAGTATACACGGCGGTGATGGCTCATAGCCCACAACCCGCTGAGCAGCACGGTGGAGATTGCCGCCGCGCTGACCATCGCCGTGCGCAGCCTTGAGTTGATCAATGACCGCCGGCTTCCATCGAGGCGCGAATCCATGTGGCTAAGCATATCGCGTCGTCGGCGGCGGCCGGCGCCAATTCCCGAGTCCGCCCCTCCGCCACGCAAGCCCTTCCGCCACGGCGCGAAGCGTGCGATCGGCGCAGTTTGCAGATAATTGGCGGAGTTCCTGCAAACGCTTAGCGGCAACCAGTCACGCCTTCCGCCAATTTCGAAGCAGCCGCGCCGGCCGCCCGCCAACCAGCCGTCCCCGACTTGCACCCATGCGCGAACCGTGGCCTGCAACCTTCTTTTGCAAAAGGACTTACAATACGCGCAGCCAGCAGAACTCAATACCAGATCTCACTGCCCGTTTCAAATTCCCCCGCGCAACAAGTTCGATGCAATTAAATAAAGTTCCATTCTTTTTTGACCGCGCAAGAAGAACGACGCCGCGCCAGGGGCCACGGCGTCGCATGAAATTGCTGCCTTACTGTCCGCAGCTTTTAGATCAACACTTCCGGCAACACCGCCGCTGGCTCGCGTTCGACGACCGGCTCGACGTCGACCTCGGCGCCGCCGGTCTGCCAACCATGGCGATACGCCGGCCGCACGCGGACGTAGCCCACCTCGTCCTCCCGCGACTCTTCAGCGACCTCGTCAACATACGGCTCGAACCGATACGGCGAACGCCGACCCCGGTAGCGACCTTCGATCAGGTCATGCGCCGCAACCGCATACCGCCGCCGCGGCCAGTACCGCGGCGCCTCCAGCGCCCACTGCAGCAGGATGCCGCGAATCACCGTGAGCGACAGCCCGCCGGTCCGCTCCTGGCAGGCCCACTTCGCGTCGCGCCACCGCGACTCGATGCGGGTGAGTTCGATCAACTCGTGGCCGGCGTCGGTCAGCCGCAGGCACGGCACGCCGCCGGCGGTGCGGTCGACCTCCTTCAAGAGGCCCGCATCTACCAGCAGCCGCAGGTGGTAGCGGACGCGTTCCTCGGCCTCGTGGTTCGG
>DASVCM010000472.1:0-2627 GCA_036381635.1 Lacipirellula sp. | reverse complement strand
AGAGTTCGACGGCATCCTCCACGCCGCGGTCGCCGATATCCACGCCGCGGGCGGCCGCTCCCTCAACTCGAGTGACGAGTTCATCGCTCTTGCCGCCAACAAACATCTGACCGCCGAGCGTCTTCGCGCCGCCGGCGTTCCAGGGCCGAAAGGCCAGATCCTCGAGGCCGACGCCGAAGACTTGCCGCCGGACTTCGAATACCCCGCGGTGTTGAAGCCAATTGCCGGCGCTGGTTCGCAGCACACGCTGCTGGTCAGCGGTCCCGGCGACGAGCCGCCGCCCTACCCTTGGCCGCGGCGGCTCGAGACGTTCCACCCCGGCCGCGCTGCGAGCGTCGCCTTGCTCTGCGGCGCCGGCGGCAATTACCCCCTGCCCCCGTGTTGGCAGCGCCTCTCAAGCGACGGACGATTCAACTACCGCGGCGGCGGCCTCATTCGCGAGGGGCGCCTCGCCGAGCGGGCGGCGACGCTCGCCTTAAGCGCCTTGGGCGCGTTGCCCCCGGCAGCCGGCTACGTCGGCATCGATCTTGTAGTGGGGGAAGCCGCCGATGGCAGCGAAGACGTCGTCATCGAAGTGAACCCGCGGCTCACCACCTCCTATGTCGGCCTGCGAGCGATCGTTCAGGAAAACCTCGCCCAAGCGATGCTCGACGTCGTCGCCGCCGGCGCCTCGCCTCGCCTCACCCACCGCGATGATCCGATCGAGTTCTCCGCCGACGGCGCCGTCTGGCTCAAGCGATGAGTAAACGGGCTGACAACCTGAGCTGGCTGGCCCTCGACGTCGGCGGCGCCAACCTGAAAGCAGCCGACGGCCGCGGCTTTGCAACCTCGCGGCCCTTCGCGCTGTGGCGATCGCCCCAGGAGCTTGCCGAGCAACTGCGCTCGCTGATCGAAGCATCGCCGCCGGCAAGCCGGCTTGCGATCACCATGACCGGCGAGCTGGCCGACTGTTACGAAACTAAGGCGGTGGGCGTCCGAGCGATTCTCGACGCCGTCGAGGCAGCGGCGGCCGGCCGCGAAGTGGTCGTCTATCTCACCGACGGAACCTTTGCTACGGCTGATCAAGCGCGCGAAACGCCCATCCTCGCCGCCGCCAGCAACTGGCGAGCGCTCGCTCAATATGCCAATCGCTTCGCCCGCGACTGGCCGACGCTCCTGATCGATCTGGGATCGACGACGGCCGACATCATCCCGCTCAGCCAATCCGGCCCCTCGCCGATCGGCTTCACCGATACAGCGCGGCTTGTTAGCCGCGAGCTGGTCTACACCGGCGTCCAGCGCACGCCGGTCAATGCCCTGGTCGGCGCCCTCCCCTGGCGCGGTGCATCCTGCCCCGTGGCCGCGGAGCTATTCGCCACCACGCTCGACGCCTATCTGCTCCTGGGTGAACTTGCGGAGCGCCCCGCCGAAAGCGATACCGCCGACGGCCGCCCTCGCACCCGCGCCGCCGCCCACGCGCGAATGGCCCGGATGATCTGCGCCGACGCCGATTCCTTCACGCTGGCGGAGGCCGAAGCCGCCGCCCGCGCCGTTCGCGGCGCCCAACTCGCTCAACTGGAAACGGCCGGCCGCGCCGTCGCCTCACGTCTGCCATCGCCGCCGCGAACGCTGCTCCTCAGCGGCCAAGGCGAGTTTTTGCTGCGGCAGCTCGTTCCTCGATTACCATGGAAGTGTGGCGTGGTTTTTCTGTCGGCCGAGCTTGGCGACGCGGCCAGCCGCTGCGCCCCGGCCCACGCGCTGGCCGTGCTGGCTCGCGAGGCCTTTGAAAAGAAATGATCCAAGAGCGTAAGCACCTAATGTTGAAAGCCCCCGGCTCCGCCGGGGGACCGAGTGATTCGGGCGTCTTGCTTCGAGGATGTCCCCCGGCAGAGCCGGGGGCTTTCATTCTCCATTGTTGAGTTCGGTCGGCAGTCCTGGCGAATGATTCGCGTCGTTAAAGTTGGCGGCAGCCTGTTCGACCTGCCCGAGCTGCCCGAAAGGCTTCGAGCCTGGCTCGCTGCGCAGCCGCCGGCGCATAACGTCCTGGTCGCCGGCGGCGGCCCCTTGGTCGAGCAGGTGCGCGCCTGGAATCGCGCCGAGCCGATCGACGAAGTCGCCGCTCATTGGATGTGCGTCGACCTGCTCACGGTCACGGCCCACATGCTCCACGCCTGGCTGCCGGAAATTCCGCTGGTAGAGAACGACTGCCTCCTCTGCCAGCGCATCGGCGAGCCTGGCGCGACGATCTTCGGCCCCGCGCCCTGGATGCGCCGCAGCGAGCCGGGCCTCCCCGGCACCTGGCTTCCCAGCAGTTGGGAGACGACCAGCGACTCGATCGCCGGCCGGCTGGCCGCCGCGCTTCGCGCCGACGAGTTCGTGCTGCTGAAGTCGGTCCTGCCGCGCCGGCGAGCGAGCAAAGAGCTGAGCGCGCTGGCTGCCACCGGTTACATCGACCCCGTCCTCGCCTGGATGGCTGGAGAACTACCGCCAACGCGGCTGGTCGATCTTCGCTCCGAGCCGCCGATCCAAGCTCGCGTCCCTCGCCCCGGCGAGGGGCCTAATTCGACTTGAGCAGGACGTTACGCAAGGAATCGATTGTGGGAGGCGTCTCCGACGCCGATTTCGCGTTCGTCAGCGCATGTTGGGTC
>DASVCM010000471.1:0-5681 GCA_036381635.1 Lacipirellula sp. | reverse complement strand
GGAGTTCGACGGCGCGAGCAACCGCGGCATCGACGAGATTCGGCAGATTCGTCAGAACGTCGCCGTCCGCCCAGCCCGGGCCCGGTTCAAGATCTACATCATCGACGAAGTCCACATGCTCACGAAGGAGGCGTTCAACGCCCTCCTCAAGACGCTCGAAGAGCCCCCTGAGCATGTGAAGTTCATCTTCGCCACGACCGAAGCGAACAAGATTCCAATCACCATCCTCTCGCGCTGCCAGCGGTACGACTTCGCGGGCATCGACGCGGAGGCCATTCAGACGCGACTGGAGCAGATTGCCGCCAATGAAGGCGTCCAGATCGAGCGCGACGCGCTGCAGATCATCGCCATGCGAGCCGCCGGCTCGATGCGCGACAGCCAGTCGCTGCTCGAACAATTGCTCTCCACCGGCAATCGCACGATTTCCGCCGCGGATGTGACTAGTCTGCTCGGCCTGGCGCCCGCGGCTCGGTTGAGCCGGCTGGTCGAACCGCTCGTCGAGCGCAACGCGGCCGCCGCCCTCGCGGAGCTTGATGACGCCATCGGCGAAGGCGCCGAGGTCGGCCAGCTCATCGATCAATTACTCGGCTACTTCCGCGATGTGATGACGCAGGCCGTCGGCTGCAGCGAGAACCAGCTCCTGTACACGCTGCCAGGCCAGCGCGAGGAGCTTCAGAGCGTCGCCCAGCGGCTCGGCATTCAGACGATCCTCGCAATCTCGCAGATTCTCGACCAAACGGCCGCCCGGCTGCGGGTAAGCACTCAGGTCCGCACGCTCGCCGAGATGGCGATCGTTCGCATCTGCCATCTGCAGGATCTCGACGAGCTTTCGGCGCTTATCGAGCAACTCCGCACCGGCGAGGTGGCCGCCGCGCCAGGGCCGCCGCCGGCCGCGGGCGCAAAAAAAAACGGCCTAGCTAGCGCAGCGCCGCCATTGCAGCCCCGGGCTCTGCCCGGGGGTAGGCCTGAACCCTCGCCAACCCCAATTCCGTTGCAACGCGACCCCCGGCCAGAGGCCGGGGCTGCAGAGGAGGCTTCGCCACGACCCGCACGGCCCGTTACGCTTGATCCCAACGCGCTCGAACCCGTCTGGCATCAGGCGCTGGAGCGCCTGAGCGGCATCGCCGCCGACTGTGCGGCGGCGGCCACGAAGCTCACCCTCGACGCCCAAGGCCGCTTGGTCGCCAGCTTCCCCGAGAGCCAAAAGTTCGCTCGCGACAGCTGCCTGCGGCCGGCGAATCTCAACCGACTGGAGGCCGCGCTGGCGGAAGTTCTCGGCGGCCGCATCGGCGTGGTGCTCACGACACATAACGACCCGCAGGAAGCGTCAGTCGCGGCAACCGAAAAGCGAGCCGCTCCCAGACAGCAAATGGCCGATGCCGCGGCCGATCCGTTCGTGCAGAAGGCGGTCGAGCTGTTTGATGCCGACGCCGCACGGTTACGATTCGTCGCCCCGAAGACTCAAGAGTAGAGACAGTTCAGACGACGGCGTGCTGCATCGACTTCCCGCGGCTTCATTCGATTGAGGACAACTGACGTGTTAAAAGGCCTGGGCAATCTCGCCAACCTCCCGGCGCTCATCAAGCAAGCTCAAGAGATGGGCGGCAAGCTCCAGCAAATCAACGCCGAGCTAAGGCTCAAGAAGGTCACCGGCGCGGCCGGCGGCGGGCTCGTCGAAGTTGACGCCAATGGCCTCGGCGAAGCGCTGGCGGTGCGCATCGATCCGTCGCTTATCGAAAAGCAGGATCGTGAACTCTTAGAAGACTTGCTGCCCGCCGCCATCAATGCCGCGCAGCAAAAGGCCAAGGAGCTGCACGCGCAATCGATGCAATCGATCGCCGGCGGCTTCAATCTGCCTGGCCTCAGTGACGCTTTGAGCGGATTAGGCGAGTTCCAGCCGCCTGCTCAGTGACGCGCCGCGCTGCGTGCGCCTCCGGAGTGCGACAGTCTGCCGTCTTGCAACCCTTTCGCGGGGTAGAATTGCGTTGGCCCATGCGCCCAGAATGCGGGCATGCGCAGAGGTGCGGCTGCTGCTCATGTGCCAACGGCAGTACCTCGGCTTTCGCCACAGCCATCGCGCCGATTTGAAAAGCTCGGCAAAACGCTGATAAGTTTGACCTTCGAACCTGCCCAGCGGTATGCTACGTCTAGCGGCTGAACGAATTGGCCCAGATTTTGCTGTACGGTGGCCCGTTAAGCCGCGCCACCGGTCTAGTCTGAACCGGTCCTGATCAAACCTAAACCGCCTGCAGAAAACGATATAGCTATGCGACTCTCCCTCGGCCAAAGCATGCAGATGGCCCAAAAGCAGGTGCTTGCTCCACGGATGATCCAGTCGATGGAGATCCTGCAACTGCCGATCATCGCCCTCCAGGAGCGAATCGAGCAGGAGATGGAAGACAACCCTGTCCTCGACCAGGTTGAGCCGACCGGCGAAGAAGATGAAACGCCCTTCGAGGAAACGGCGTCGACAGAACCCGGCCCCGACGCCCTTGAGGATACCGAGCGAGAGCTTGTCGTCGGCGAGAACAACAACAACGAAGACGACTTCGAACGGCTCATCAACATGGCCGAGAACATGCCCGACGACTACGAGGAGCGCACCCGCCCCTCGCGCGGGCAGATCGAAGCCGAAGGCGATCGCCGCCACGACCAGATGGCGAACATGGTCGCCCGTCCCGAATCGCTGCAGGACTATCTCGATCATCAGTTGAGCTGGTTCGATCTTGATGATGAGACCCGCAAGATGGCGGACCGCATCATCTACAACCTCGACAGCAACGGCTACTTGAAGTCGCCGTTGGAAGATCTCATCCCGCCGCCGCCGGCCGATATCAATGGCGACGCCCAGGCGTGGCGTGAAAAGCAAATGGAGCTGGCCGAGAAAGCGCTGGCCGTGGTGCAGCGGCTCGATCCTCCGGGCGTCGGCGCCCGCTGCTTAAAGGAATGCCTGCTGCTGCAGCTCAATCCCGGGCTGCTGTTTTTCGAAGAACTGCAGGTCCTGATTGAGAATCACCTCGAAGACCTGGAGAACAACCGTCTGCCGCTGATCTCGAAGAAGACCGGCTTCTCGATCGAGACGATCCAAGAAGCCTGGGAAGATCTCAAGACGCTCAAGCCGAAGCCGGGCGCCGACTTCTCCGAATCGAGCGCCCCCGCGGTGACGCCGGACGTGTTTGTCGAAAAGGACGAGGAGGGCCGCTACGAGGTCCACCTCGAAGACGGCGACCTGCCGTCGCTGTACATCAGCCCCTACTACCGCCGCCTGTTGCAGGACGCGAGCACCTCCGCGGAGACGCGCGACTATATCAAGCGCAAAGTGAACGCCGCCCAATGGCTGATCGAGGCCATCGAACAGCGCCGCAGCACGCTCACTCGCGTATCGCAGGCGATTGTCGACCATCAAACGAAGTTCCTTGACGACGGCCCCGAGCACATCGAGCCGCTCAAGATGCAGCAAATTGCTGACAAGGTCGGCGTCCACGTCACTACAGTCAGCCGGGCGGTCGACGACAAGTGGATACAAACCCCGCGCGGCATCTTCCCGCTGAAGCGGTTCTTCGTCGGCGGCACCACCAGCGCCGACGGCGAAGAGGTCGCCTGGGACCGCGTACGGCTGAAGCTGCAGGAGATCATCGATAACGAGGACAAGACCAAGCCGCTCTCCGACGACGCGCTCGTCGAAGAGCTCGCCAAGGCGGGCGTCACGGTCGCCCGCCGCACGGTCACCAAGTACCGCAAGGCGATGAACATCCCCAGCAGCCGCCAGCGGCGCGACTGGTCGCAGGTGGAGAAGTAAGCGTCGCGGGCTCCTGTGCAACGGCTCGATAGTACTGAGTACACCGTACTCAGTACTTTGGCTCCCCTTGCAGGCCGCCTCACACCGTCTCGATATGCACGCCGCGTTTGCGGCGTTCCTTTCGGCGGACTTCGTCGATCATCGTCGCTACGTTGCGCACGTCGTCGATGCCCTGCAAGAAGAACACCGGCGTCGATTGGTCGCTCGACACCACCTTCACGTTGCCGACGCCGACCATCCGCGCGATTGGGCCCTGGATGACCGTGACGTCGTCGACGTCGATCGCCTCGATCCGATCGCTCTGCCGCCACAGCAGGCCGTGCTCGTGCACCAGCCGTTGCGTGGTAACCATGTACCGTATGCTCAGTTGTTGATAGAGCAGCTTCAGCACGAGCGCGACCCATACGATGCCGATGGCCACGGCGGCCCAGGTCCACATCGCGCCGTCGAACGGAACCAAGAACCCCGCGACGACCACCGCCAGCGTGAATAGGCCCGCCCCCAACCACGAGCCGATCATCGCCAGCTTCGAAAACCGGCCCTCCCACAGCACCTCTTCCGCGTCTTCCGGATCCGCGCTCCGCGCGGCGGGCGACAGCCGCTGTTTCGGCGACGGCGGCGGCGCGGCAGAACTCGTGAGCTGGGCTCCGCACGCCGAACAAAACGCCGCGCCTGCCGGCGCTTCGGTTCCGCACTGTGGGCACTTCATCGCGTCGCTACCGCCTTTCTCCACTTGGCTTTCTTGAACTCCGCGCCCGCCGGCGCTCGCTCCCACCGCGGCCGCATTATAGACGGCCAACCCGCCGCATGTAGGGCCGCGGCGCACCCTATCAAGAAAGCCTATTCGTTACAGCCGCCCAAGGCTTGGCAAGGCCGGGCAAAATCGCTTTCCGAAACGCCGCCAGCCACTTCACCCCGCGCGCCTCTGGTGTATCATGGCGGCCATGAAATGCCCATTCTGTCGGATCGACAACGATCGAGTCATCGACTCGCGGGCTTGCCAGGATGGCTTTTCAATCCGCCGGCGGCGGGAATGCCTCTCGTGCAAGCGCCGCTACACCACGTACGAGCGGATCGAGGAGACCGCCATCAAAGTCGTCAAGAAAGACGGCTCGCGCGTGCCCTTCTCGCGCGATAAGATCAAGGGCGGCCTCGAACGCGCCTGCTGGAAGCGGCCCATCAGCGACCGCGACATCGACCGTACCGTGGCGGCCATCGAGAACGACGTCTACTCCAGCTTCGAGAACGAAATCGAGAGCCGCCGCCTCGGCGAGATCGTGATGGATCACCTCCGCGACTTGGACGAGGTGGCGTTCGTCCGCTTCGCCAGCGTTTACCGGCAGTTCGCCGATGCCAGCGATTTCTTCGACGAGCTGCGGCCGTTCCTCAATGATGTACGCAAGGCGCCGCGATAGCGCCTTGTAACTAATTGTCGTGGAAGAATGTCATTCTGAGCGAAGCGAAGAATCTAGCGCTACGCCAGATCCTTCGCTCCAGGATGACGGACGCTACGCTCCCTGCCCGCACAGCCTCGCGTTTCTAAAGCCGGGTACGACTAAAACTTCCGTTAAAGTTGATCGGCCGTTGCGAATCCGGCTGGCGCTGCTGAAAACTTCCGCTGCCGCGACCGGAGTTGCTTCCTGCGCCCATACGGCCGCCGGCGCCCTGCGTCGCGCCCGCGCCGGCAGGCACGACGGGCTGATGCGTCGCCGAGTATTCCTCTAGAAAATTAATGCCGCCGGGCCCAAAGCCCCCGCCGCGCGGCGGGAATTCCTGGGAAGGGTTGAAGAACCGGCCATTGTCGTTCGTGTCCCCGCGAGCGTCGAAAGTTCCAGGAGGTTGTTCCGCCGAAGTATTGGGCTGGTCGAAGCCAGTGCTGCCT
>DASVCM010000470.1:0-3349 GCA_036381635.1 Lacipirellula sp. | reverse complement strand
CGGTTTTGGGAGTGCATCATCGCGGGCACGTATCCAGGCCACGGCGAGTGCTACCTGCATCCCGAAGACATTCTTTGGTGGAGCAAGGGGGGCGTGCTTCACGGCGAGAGCCCGCAGCGCATCGCGTTCCTGCGCGACGTGCTCGAGTCGTCGCCGGCCGAGGGGATCGAGCCGATCGACAAATGGCAGTACGCCAACATCGCCGGCAAGGCGGGCGAGTATTATCTCGTGTATTTCGGCAGCGAGCGTCCCAAATCGTGGCGGTTCTTCCTGCCGCGGCATGAGCTGGCCGACGGCATGCGGTTCCGCATCGAGATTCTCGACACGTGGGACATGACGATCACGCCGGTCGAGTGGGAGGCGGACGTTCGCGCCGAGTCGGAGTACGTCTTCGTCGACAAGGAGGACCGCGAGGTGGAGCTGCCCGGCAAGCCGTGGATGGCGCTGCGGATTACGCGAGTTGAAGGAGAATGAGGTGATCGTGCCGCCGTCTTGCCGACGAATGCTTCTTCTGGTGGCGGCGCCGCACGCCATCATCGCCGGCGTGCTGTACGCGCCGTTACGAGTTGATGCCGCGGGAATTGTCGATGTCTCCGATAGCCCGCACGCCGTTGTTCGCAGCGTCGGTCTCGGCGACGTGCACTGGACCGACGGCTTTTGGGCCGACCGCATCGCGACGTGCCGCAAGCAGTCGATTCCCTCCATGTGGCGGCTGATGGAGAGCGGCCAATATAAGCCCTTTCTGGGCCACTTCCTGATCGCCGCCGGCGAGGCGGAAGGCGACTACCACGGCGCCAAATGGAACGACGGCGATTTTTATAAGTGGATCGAAGCCGCCTGCGCCTCGTTGGCGGTCGAGCCCGACGCCCAGCTCCAGGCGCATGTCGATCGGGCGGTCGCCGCGATCATCGCCGCGCAGCGCGAGGACGGCTACCTCCATACGCCGGTCCTCGTGGGCCAGCGTAATGGCGATGCATCGGCCCAACCGTTCAGCGATCGGTTCGCGTTCGAGATGTACAACATAGGGCATCTCATGACGGCCGCGTGCCTGCACCACCGCGTGACGGGCCGCGACGACTTGCTTCAGGCCGCATGCAAGACAGGCGACTTTCTCGAAGAGACGTTCCGCACGCCGACGCCGGAGCTGGCCCGCAATTCCGTCTGCCCGTCGCACTACATGGCGCTCGTGGAACTGTACCGCACGACCGGCGACGCGCGCTACTTGGGCCTCGTTAAGCAGCTCTTCGCCATGCGGCATTTGGTTGAGGAGGGCGGCGATGACAATCAGGACCGCGTCCCCTTCGCCCAGCAGCGCGAGGCCGCGGGCCATGCGGTGCGGGCCAACTACCTGTACGCCGGCGCGGCCGATCTGTACCTGGAAACCGGCGACGAGGAGCTTTGGAACACGCTGGACGCGGTGTGGCACAATGTTGTCGAGAAGAAGCTGTACATCACCGGCGGCTGCGGCGCGCTGTACGACGGCGCCTCGCCCGACGGCTCGCCGGACCAGGAATCGATCACCCGCGTCCACCAAGCGTATGGTCGGAACTACCAGTTGCCGCACACGACGGCCCACAACGAGACGTGTGCCAATATCGGCCTGGTGCTGTGGAATTGGCGGATGTTTCTGGCCACCGGCGAGGCGCGATTCCTCGATGTGTTGGAGCTCGCCCTGTACAACAGCGTCCTGTCCGGCGTCAGCCTCGACGGCGACCGATACTTCTACGTGAATCCCCTTCGCAACACGGACCCGCTGCCCACCGAACTGCGCTTCTCGCGCGCGCGACAGCCGTTCTTCACTTCGTTCTGCTGTCCGCCGAATGTCGTCCGCACGATCGCCGAGGTTGGCGGGTATGCTTACAGCGTCTCGGACGGCGCCTTGTGGGTGAACCTTTACGGCGGCAACAAGCTGGACACGAAGCAGGGAGACGAACCGCTGTCGATTGTTCAGCAAAGCGATTATCCCTGGAGCGGCAATGTCGCGATCGAGATTGAAAATTGGGAAGGCCCGGCTTTCGAATTGAAGCTGCGCATCCCAAGCTGGGCATCCTCGGCGAAGATTGCGGTGAACGGCAAGCAACTCGAGGTCGCGGCGACTCCCGGTTCTTTCGCCTCGATCAAGCGCAACTGGCAATCAGGCGACCGGGTGGAGCTTGAGCTGCCGATGCCCGCGCAACTCATCGAGGCCCACCCGTTGGTGGAAGAAGCGCGCAATCAGGTCGCAGTCAAGCGCGGCCCCGTGGTGTATTGCTTGGAATCGCCGGGGCTGCCGGCGGGCGTCAAGCTGGCCCACGTCGCGCTGCCGGCCGACGGCGAGCTTACGCCGCGATTCGACGCGAATTTGCTCGGCGGCGTGGCCGCGATCGACACCAAGGCCATCATCCGCGACGGCGAGCCATGGCGGAACGATCTCTATCGCCCGTTAAGCGCGTCATCGGGCCGAAAGGCCAAGATCACGTTGACGCCGTATTACGCATGGGCCAACCGCGGGCCCGAGGAGATGTCCGTTTGGCTTCCCGTTGATCGCTAATCATCGCCGCCCGGGCGGAGCCAAAGCACTTGTTCGCGGAAGGTCACCGGTCCGTTCAGTTCCGAGAGGCGTACGTCACCCGTTAGCTGACCGGTTTCCTGGTTGATCCACGAGGCAATCAAATCGGCGGAAGCATTGGGGATCTCTACCCGCGCTGCGGCGTCTGGCGTCGTCCCATAGAACAGAAACTCCCCGCTGCCGTCGCTGAGGCACAGCACGTCCTCCGAGGACGCCATCTTCTGCAGCGGCCTCATGTCGGCGAGTTTCAATTGCAGTTCGGCGGGAAGAGCCGGAACATCGGCGAGCGAACCACCGCCCATCAGGACGGCCCAGCCGTCGAGGGCGCTGGGGCAATGCTCCTCGGCAAAATACGTGACGGCCTTATCGGGATAGGCCGTCCGATACTCGCGAACGGCCCGCGCAATTTCCCGCGCCTGCCTCGGCTTTTGCCTGGTCTTCCGCAGATGCTGCCGCGGCGAGAGGCTTTGTCCGCCCGGCGGCGCGTACAGTTCGCCGCCTTCTGTGTAGCACCAGTAGCGAATGTCGATGACGTCCACATGCGACGCCCTCGCTTCGTCCGCGAGGATGGCGTCCTGCACATCCTTCGGTGCGCTCAACGCCACGAGCGCGTTGCGACCCGTTTCCTGCTGCCACTCGGCGATAACGTCGATCCAAAACTGCACAAACTCAAGCGGCCCCGAGTACTCGGCGCTGGTGAAATGTATAACGTTCGACGAGTCGCGGAAGTTGTCCAGGCACTGCCGGATGTAACGGCGGTGGAGCGCCCGGCGCCGCGGGTGCGAAACGTCGTAGAACTGC
>DASVCM010000469.1:0-3376 GCA_036381635.1 Lacipirellula sp. | reverse complement strand
GGCGGACGTATAAAAGGGAATGCCAAAAGAGCCGGATCGACTACGTGCCGCTGGATACCAGCATGCCGTTTGACCGGGCGCTGATGGAGTATCTGATCAGCCGGCGGAACTGGGGCTGAGCGTAGTTGCAGAGAAGATGGCTGCAAAAAGGCACAAAAGGCGCAAAAAAGAAGACGCTGGCGCGTTGCACGCAGGTGACCAGCAACAAATCCTTTGCTCCCTGCCGTATGCCATACAATAAAGGGTACAAGTAGCTAACGAGCTAGATCGTATTTTTTCTCTTTGTGCCTTTTGTGCCTTTTTGCGGCTGTCTTAGTTTCTTATGGGGTTCCTAACGCCGGTATTGTTGGGCGGAGTGGCGCTAATCGCGATACCGATTGCGCTGCATCTGGTGATGCGCCGGCAGCCGCGGGAGCTCACCTTTCCGGCGCTGCGGTTTGTCGAGCAGCGGCGGGATGCGAATCGGCGGCGGATGAAGCTGCGGCATTTGCTGCTCTTGGCGCTGCGGTGCTTGCTTATCGCGGGCCTCGCGGCGGCGCTGGCGCGGCCGACGCTCAAGGGGACGGGGCTTAAAGGCAAGGAAGGCGCTCCGCTGGCGGTGTCGCTGGTGATCGACAACTCGCTGCGGATGGAGTACGTCCATCAGAACCAGTCGCGGCTGGAGCACGCCGCGCAGACGGCGCTGGAACTAGTCGAGAAGCTGCCGGAGGACGCCGAGGTCGCGGTGATCGATCTGGGCCGCGCGTCGGGCGGATTCGCACCGGACCTGAGCGCGGCGGCCTCGCGGCTGCGCAATATGCGCGTCGCGACGGCGTCGCGGCCGCTGGCTGAGGTGGTGACCGAGGCGATTCGCATGACGGCCGAGCACGAGGACTATCGGCAGGAGGTGTTTGTCTTTAGCGACCTGGCGTCGGCCGAGTGGGGCGATGAGGAACTGAAGGCGGTGAACGAGGCGCTGGCGGAGGCGCCGGACGTGCGGATTTATGTGGTCGACTGCGGCGTTAAGGAAGCTAAGAACGCGGCGCTGGGCGAGTTGGAGATTCGCCGCACGGTGCTGCGGCCGGGCGAGGCGCTGCACATCGAGGCGGCAGTGACGAGCAACTTGAAGCGCGAGGATGAGCCGCTGGTGGAGCTGGCGCTGCAGAATGAAGAGGGCCGCCTGGTGAAGCGCGATCAACAGATCGTCAGCTTCGACGAGTCGGGACAAGGCCGCGTCGCGTTTGCGATTGCCGACTTGCCGCTGGGGACGCACCAAGGCTCGGTGAAGCTCGAGGGGGCCGATCCGCTCACCGTGGACAACACGCGGTACTTCACCGTCGAGGTGCGGCCGCCGGCGAAAGTGCTGCTGCTGGCCGAGCGTGCCGAGGATGCGAAGTTCGTCCACAGTGCGCTCAGTCCGGTCGGCGGGTCGGCGGGACGGTTTGAGTGCGAGGTGAAGACGCTCGCCGCGGCGCGCGAGACGCCGCTGGAGGATTATCAGGCGGTGCTGCTGTTGGATCCCGGGCCGCTGGCGGAGGAGTTTTGGAAGCGGCTTGGCGACTTCGCATCAGCCGGCGGCGGCGTGGGCGTGTTTCTGGGGCACAATGCACTTGGCGAGGGCGCGTCGTTCAATACCGACGCGGCGCGAGAGCTGCTGCCGGGCGAGCTGCAGCGGCGGTCGCAGGAGGACACCTATCTGCGGCCATTGCGGCTCGATCATCCCGCGTTGGCGGGCTTGCGGAATTACGACGAGATTCCCTGGCCGTTGTGCCAGGTGTTCAGCTACTGGGAATTCGACGACCCGGCGGCTGACTCCTATGTGGTGGCGACGTATGCGAACAACGATCCGGCCATTTACAACCGGACGAAGGGCCGCGGGCGCGTGCTGACGGTGACGACCCCATTCTCCGACCCGCTGACGCCCGAGGGGCGCGAGCCGTGGAACGTGCTGCCGGCGCGACCTTGGCCGTTCGTGGCCATTTGCGACGAGCTAGTCGGCTATCTCGCGCAGCAAGGGGAGGAGCGGTTCACGTACTTCGCCGGCGAGACGGCGCGAGTGCGACTGCCGGCGCGGCAGCAGAGCAATAAGTTTGTGCTACGGCTGCCCAACGGGCAGGCGGACGCCCGCATGGCGACGGGGGAGGATGAGATTGCGATCAGCGCGTCGGAGTCGCTGGGGAACTACCGGCTGACGGCCGGCGGCGAGTCGCAGCGGCTCGATCGGGGCTTCAGTGTGAACCCGCCGCCGGAGGTGAGCGAGCTCAAGCGCGTCGATGGCGAGAAGATCGTGGATTCGCTTCCCGAGGACCGCGTACGGCTGGCGGACAATCTGGAGGCGGTCGAGAAGTACGTGAACATCGGTCGGCGGGGGCGCGAGTTGTATTCGTGGGCGATCGGACTAGTGGCGCTCATCTGGGGCGCGGAGCATGTGCTGGCGAATCGGTTTTATAAAGAAGCCGCCAAGTGAAGTTTTTATGACCGCGGATTACGCGGATTTTACGGATAAGAAAGCAATAGCCGCAAAAAGGCACAAGAGTCGCAAAAAGGGGAAACAACACCGGTCTTTAACTCTTTGCGCCTTTTGTGCCTTTTTGCGGCAGTGTTCCTATCCGCGGAATCTGCGCGATCCGCGGTCAATGATTTATTTATCGCCAATGGTTAGCGAATGACCGGCTTGAGCTTCGATCCCGTCGGCGGTTACTGGCTGGTTGCAGCCGTGGCGCTGGCGCTTGCGCCGCTGTTGGCGCTCGGGCCGAGGCAGAAGAAGCAATCCCCGCGGCGGCGGCTGGCGCTGGTCGGGCTGCGGGTGTTGACGCTGGTGCTGCTGATCGGGGCCATGCTGCGGCCGGCGCTGGAGACGCGGACCACGCGCAAGCTACCGGGGACGCTCTTGGTGCTGCCCGACGTTTCGCGCAGCATGACGGTGGAAGACGCCGTCGGCAACACGGCCCGCTACGCGGCGATGAAGAAGGCGCTGGCCGGCTCGGCGCCGGTGCTCAAGGAGCTCGCCGAGACGTGGGACATTCACGGCTACGCCTTCGAGCGCGATGTGGAGCCATTGAAGTTCGCCGAGGGTCGATTTGATTTGCCCGAGACGCCGGATGGGCGGCAGACGGCGATCGGGGCGGCGCTCGACGATGTGCTGTCGCGCGAAGCGCAACAGCGACTGGTCGCCGTGGTGCTCCTCAGCGACGGCGCACAGCGGGCGTTCGCGCCGCGCGATCTTCCGCCGCAGTCGGTCGTGCGGCGACTGGCGGCTGACGGCATTCCGCTCTATACGCTCACCTTCGGACAGGCGTCGCTCGGGCAGCAGGCCGATCTGCGGATGAGCGACCTCTTGGCAAGCGACGCGGTGTTCGCCGAGACGCCGACGACGGTGGAAGGCGTGGTGACGGCC
>DASVCM010000468.1:0-4375 GCA_036381635.1 Lacipirellula sp. | reverse complement strand
CGCCGCCGGCAGCGTGATGCACTCGATGGGCGACGTCATCGACATGCGCCGTTTCAGCGGCCTGCGCAAGGCGCTGCCAATTACTCACTGGACCTTCCTCGCCGGCGCCGCGGCCTTGGCCGGCGTTCCGTTGCTCACGGGCTTCTGGAGCAAGGACGAGATCCTCGCCGTATTACACGAGGCCGGAGAGCATGAGCGCTACGGGGGCTACTTCACCGTCATCTACTGGATTGCCACAATCACGGCGTTCCTCACGGCGTTCTACACCTTCCGCGCTTACTTCATGACCTTCTGGGGCCCCGAGCGCTTTCCGCCCGAGGCGGGTCATCACCCACATGATGCTCCGCCGACGATGGCGTGGCCGCTGCGAATCCTTGCCATTCCCGCGTTGGCCATCGGCGCCGCCGTCGCGGCCACTCATTGGTTTGGCCAGTACATCGCGCGTACGCCTGGCTTCGTGCATGGCGAGCATGCGTTCCACCTTGACCTGATGATCACTAGCGGCCTGATTGCCCTGGCCGGCATTGCGCTGGCATGGTTCATGTATCTTCGCAGCCCCCAAACTCCGGCCCTCGTGGCGCACTCGGTCAATCGGTTTTTGCTGTATGACCTTTCCGCGCGTAAGTTCTTCCTGGACGAGCTGTACGCCGCGGTGATCGTCTTGCCCCTGCGTGCGTTCGCCCGGCTGTGCTACCTCATCGACGTGTTTGTGATTGATCGCATCGTCGACACGGTCGGCGCGCTGCCGCGAATCGTCAGTGCTGCGCCGAGGATGATCCACACTGGGCTGGTGTCGAACTACGCCCTGATGATGTGGGTTGGCCTCTTGGCATGTCTGACCTACATGATCGGCCTGTTTGAATAGTAATACGCAGATCTTGAGTTACTGATCATCCTTTGCGACCTTTGCGACCTTCTGTTTGAGAATTGCAGACAATGAACAGAAGGTCGCAATGGAAGCAAAGGAGGGTTAGGACTTGGGTTAAAAGAATTTCTAATTCATGATTCAACTGTTATCGCTACTCCTGTTGATCCCGCTCGGCGCCGGCGCGCTATTGCTGCTGTTCGCCGGCGTCTCGACGCAGCGGACGGCGCGGTGGATTGCCTTGGGCGGCTCGGTCGCGTCGTTGGCCGTCTCGCTCGCACTGCTGGCCGACTACCGCGAGCTTACAGCCGCCGACGTCGCCACCGATCAGCCCGCGGCGCAAGCGTCGCCCATCCAGCCGCGAGTGGAGTATCGCCAGCCGTGGCTCACCATCGGCGGCGATGAAACGGGGCAGGGGGGCGCCACGCTCGAATTCCACCTCGGTCTCGACGGCATCAGCGTCGCGATGATCGTGCTGACGACGCTGCTCACGGTGGCGTGCGTCCTCATCTCGTGGGAGTCGATCCGTGAGCGGGAATCGGAGTTTTATGCATCGCTGCTCATTCTCGAAACCGGCTTGATCGGTGTGTTCGCGGCGTTTGACGCGGTGCTATTCTATGTGTTCTTCGAATTCACGCTCATACCGCTGTTCTTTATGATCGCCATCTGGGGCGGGCCACAGCGGCGGTACGCGGCGGTGAAGTTCTTTCTGTACACCCTAGCCGGCAGCTTGATCACGCTGCTGGGGCTGGTTGCTTTGGTATCGCTTGCCGCTCAAGACGGCGTCGCGCGTCCCGCATCGCTTGCCGAGCTGGCCGCCTGGTCGAGCGCGGGCAACCTCTCGCTCTCCTTGCAGATCGCGATCTTTCTGGCCCTGTCGGTCGGCTTCCTGATTAAGGTTCCCGTCTTCCCCTTCCACACCTGGCTGCCGCTGGCGCACGTCGAAGCGCCCACCGCGGGCAGCGTGTTGCTCGCCGGCGTGCTGTTGAAACTCGGCACGTACGGTTTCCTGCGGCTCTGCCTGCCGATGCTGCCCGATGCGTGTCTTCAAGTCGGCCTGCCGGCCGCTGCCATCCTTGGCGTCGTCGGCATCGTCTATGGCTCGTTGTGCGCCCTCGTACAGCCGGACATCAAGAAGCTGGTCGCCTACAGCAGCGTCGCCCACCTGGGCTTCTGCATGCTGGGGCTGTTCGCGCTGAACTCCGAAGGCATCACGGGGGGCGTGCTGCAAATGATCAACCACGGGCTCTCGACCGGCGCCCTGTTCCTTTTGGTCGGCATGATCTACGAGCGTTATCACACCCGCATGGTCGGCGATCTCAATGGGCTGGCCGCTCGCGTTCCGCTATTGGCCGCCAGTTGGGTGTTCATCTCGATGGCGAGCATCGGGCTGCCGGGCCTGAACGGCTTCCCCGGCGAAATGCTCTCGCTCGGCGGCATGTTCAAGCGAAATCCCTATTACGCCGCCATTGGCGCAACGGGGCTCATCCTGGGCGCCTGGTACTTGCTCACGATGTTGCAGGCGGTCTTCTTCGGCCAGTTGAAGGAGCCGGCCCACGGCGAGCACCCCATTCGCGATATCTCGTTGCGAGAAGTTCTGGCCCTGGCGCCCATCGCCGCGGCGTGCCTGTGGATCGGCGTGAAGCCGCAGCCGCTGGTTGATCTCATTCGGCCCGATGTGGAAGCGGTCGCCCAACTCTACGACGGTCGCCGGCTTCCCGCCGATGCCGTCGCACTCAATGAACCGGCCGCCGCAGTGCGAGAGGAGGCGGCGCCATGATCGAAGAAGCCATTGGAAGACTGGCCGGCTCGGTTTATCTCATATATCCCGAGCTAATCCTGATCGCCACCGTCGGCGTGATGTTCATCACCGGTCCATTCTTCGTAACCGAGACCGGCGCCGCCCCTGCCGGCCTTCGCAAACGCTGGGGCGCCTTGTCGCTGGTGGCGATTGGCTGCGCGTGGTTCATTTGGTTTACCGCGACGCCGACGCACCCGGTCGACGCCGGGCCGTTTCGCATCGATGAACTCACCTGGTACATGCGCGGACTGACGCTGACGCTCGGCGCCGTGCTGGCCGTCATTCTGATCGACCAGGTCGACGACGCCTATGCCGCCGAAGGGCAGGCGTCGCTGCTGGCGATCATTGTCGGCACGAATCTCACCGCCATCGCCAATGACTTGGTCGTGCTGTTTCTTGCCTTGGAACTGGTCAGCATCCCGACGTACGTCTTCTTGTTTCTCCCGCGACGCGGCGTTCCGCACCAGGAAGCGACGATCAAGTATCTGCTGCTGAGCATCTTCTCTTCAGCCATTACGCTGTATGGCATGAGCCTGCTCTACGGCGCCGCCGGCACCACAAACCTCGTCGGCATCGCCGAAGCCATCGAGGGCGAGGCTGCCGCCAAGACGACTACGCTGCTGCAGATGTCGGCCGCTTTGCTCATTGCCGGCCTGTCGTTCCGCATTGCCGCCGTGCCGTTCCACTTCTATGCCCCCGACGTGTTTCAGGGCGTCAGCTCGGCGGGCGCCGCCATGCTGTCGTACATTCCCAAGGCGGTCGGCATAGTCGCCTTGTTGCGGCTCCTGCCGCTTGCCGGCGGGCTTGGACTGATTGGCGGCGACGCTTCCGCCCCTTCGCTGCGGGTGCTGCTGGCCGTGCTGGCCATTGCGACGATGGTGTTGGGAAACTTGCTCGCCCTGCGGCAGCGGAACCTGTTCCGGCTGCTGGCCTTCTCGAGCGTTGCCCATGCCGGGTACATGCTTGTCGGGCTTGCGGTCGGGCCGAGCGAGACGCCGGCCGATGGCGTTAGTGCGATGCTGTTTTACCTCGCGGCCTACGGCGTGATGACGATCGGCGTTTTCGCCTTGTTTGCCGGCGTCAGCTCTCCAGAGGCGCCGGTGCGAACGCTCGGCGACCTGGCAGGCCTGAGCCGCGTCCATCCGGGCGTTGCGCTCGGGCTGGCCATTTGCCTGTTCAGCCTCACGGGCCTGCCGCCGACGGCCGGGTTTATGGGTAAGTGGAACCTGTTCATTGCCGCCTGGTCGGACGGCAGCGAGCTCGGCCGCATTCTCGCGGTGGCGCTGGCACTGAATGCCGCCATTTCGGCCTGGTATTACCTGCGAATCATCGCCGTGATGTTCCTCGAGCCGGCGTCCGAAACCGCTTCGCAGAAGCTTTGCTACGCTCCGGCGCTTGCGGGCGCCCTCTGCTCGATCGGGGTGGTCGTGCTGTTTGCCGTGCCGCAGGCGGTGTGGGAAGCGGCCGCCCGTTTTTCGCCATGATTTGCGCTCATGGCGGCTAACTTCCTAGGGGGCGGTCAGTCGACCCTGTCGTTCACTTCCAGGGGACGCCGTTTTGGAATGGCCGCCCGCAGCCGGGCTCTGGACACGGCCGAGTCTCGAAGCAGAATGAGCGTCGTGGAGTATTCTGCGCCGGAAGCTCGTCCGGCGTCCGTTCGCGGCGGTCCCTCGCGGCGAATGTCTCTGGCGCACGGCGGCGCGGTCGCG
>DASVCM010000467.1:0-2133 GCA_036381635.1 Lacipirellula sp. | reverse complement strand
AGCGTCAGCGCGTTCTTCGGCGCCCTGCATTTCTGGTGGCCCAAGATTACCGGGCGGCTCTACAATGACTTGTGGGCGCGGCTTGCGGCGCTGCTGATCTTCTTCGGCTTCGTGATGACCTTCGCGCCGCAGTTCATCATGGGCTACGAAGGGATGCCGCGGCGCTATCATTTCTATCCGCCGGAGTTCCAGCCGCTGATGGTGATGAGCTCCATCGGCGCGTCCGTGCTGGCCTGCGGATACGTGCTGCCGGCGATCTACCTGTTCTGGTCGCTGCGCTACGGCAAACCGGCAGGGCCCAATCCGTGGGGGGCGACCGGCCTCGAATGGACGACCGCCTCGCCGCCACCGAAGGACAACTTCGAAACGACGCCTCTCGTCGACAAGCCGGCCTATTGCTATCCCCCCATCGGTGAAGCCGGCGAGCCGGCGGCGCAGCAGGCGGAGGACGGCGATGGCTGAGGCGCGTGCCGTTCAGCCGCAATTTCCGACGCTCGAGCGCCAGAACGACGCCGATCACCTCGGCATGCTGATCTTCCTGGCCACCGAGGTGCTCATCTTCGGCGGCCTGTTCGCGGCTGCATTCACGCTGCGCATCGAGCATTCGGCGCAATACGCCATGGCTTCCCGGGCGATGCACTACTGGCTCGGAGGCATCAACACGGCGGTCTTGCTGACCTCGAGCGCGCTGGTGGCGCTGATGGTCGAGGCGGTGAGAGCGGGTCGGGCACGCTTGGCTGGATGGCTGCTCGGTGGCGCGATTGCGCTCGGTTTGGTCTTCCTCGGCGTAAAGGTCACCGAGTACGCGATCGAGTATCGCGACGGCGTCGTGCCGAAACTGTCCGCCGCCAATTTGCATGGCGGCCCGCACGAGCTGTTCATGGAGCTCTACTTCGCGGGAACCGGCCTGCACGCGCTGCACGTTACCATCGGCCTTTGCCTGCTTGGATCGCTGCTGTGGCCCTTCGGCCGCGCGCGGCGGGATCGGACGGCGGTGCTCGCGGGCAACGCTGCGCTCTACTGGCACCTCGTCGATATCGTCTGGGTGTTCCTTTACCCCACGCTGTACCTCGCCCGATGAAGAACGTCCGCGCCATCCTCTGCACCTGGGCGGCGTTGCTGATGCTGCTGGCGCTGACGATCGGGGCGAGCTTTGCACCGCTCGGCCCCGTGCTGCCGTTCGTTTCCTATTCGATCGCCATCGCCAAGACGGCATTGATCGTCTGGTTGTTCATGGAAATGAAGACGCGCGACGGGCTCCAGCGGCTGGCGTTCGCCACCGGCTTCGTGTGGCTGTTCTTCCTCTTTACCCTGACTTTCGTCGATGAACTGACCCGCAGCTGGATTGGACATTGAACCTTTGAGGCTGTTATGGGAACGTAACGTTCGGAAAAGCGACGGGGACATCATTGGAATTTGTCGGACTGCGAAAGCAGTTCGTAGAATAGATAATTGCCGAAGGCGCCAATGGCGGACACCTTCGGGATGTCAGTTCGGGATCGGGCGACCGGTCCCGCCTCGACGGTCATGAGGTTGCAGTCCCAACGTAAACCGAGGACCGAAGAGATGGAGCGGGGGATGCCTACTCCCGCTCCATTTTCTTATTTGGCGCCTACCCGAGCCAACCCTGCTCGAGCAGCTCGCCGACATTGTCGATCACCAGGTCCGGGCGACGCGCAGCGGGCTGAGCGGCCCATTGCTCGCGGCTGGTGGTGCCGCTGGTGACGCCGATTCCGATCGCGCCGCCGGCGACCGCCATCTCCATCTCCACCCCCGGGTCGTCGCCGATCACCGCAATCTCGCTGGGGGGGAGGCCGAGCTTGGCGGAGACGAAGTCCATCGCCAGCTGGCTCGGCTTGCCGGTCACTTGCGGCTCGATGCCGGTTACCCGATGGATCGCGCCATTGATCGCGCACGAATAGCCAAACGCCGGCCCTTCCTGCGTAGCGAAGAACGGCACGTCGGAGGCGGTGTAGAACGGCGCGCCATCGAGCACCCGGCCCGCGGCGGCGTGGATGTCGGCCATCGAGCATTCGGGGTACCAGGCGGTGTAGACGGCGTCGGCATCCCTTGCATTCTCGTCACCCGGCAGCGAGCAGCCGATACCGTGGCCCTCGATCGCCTCGACCACGC
>DASVCM010000466.1:0-2136 GCA_036381635.1 Lacipirellula sp. | reverse complement strand
CCCGGCGTGATCTCGCCGCGGTTCGCCAGATAGGCGCCGGTACCGAGCAGGGCGATCTGCAGCAGAAGCCGCAGCGATTTGGTGAGCGCCGAGATCGCGCCCGCCCGGTCGCTCGCCGTGGACTGCAGGCGCAGCATCTCCGTCCGCCGCCTGGCCCAATAGCGGCGGAAATTGCCGAACATGCCCATCGCCTCGAGCACTTCCGCGTTGCGGAGGCTGCTCTCGACGAAGCCGTTGACGCCGACCGAGTGGCGGTTCGCCTCCTCGAGCGGCCGCCGTGTCGCCAGCTCGTTGGTAAGCGCCAGACCGAACAGCAGCACGGCGCCGATGGTTGCGACGATCCCGAGCAGCGGATGGAACACGAACACGATCGCGATGATGATCGGTGTCCAAGGCGCGTCGAAGAACGCGAAGGTGCTCGCCGGCGAGAAACTGGCGAACGTTGTCGAAATCGCGCAGACCCTGTACGCCGCCGCTCCTCGGAGACTTCAACGAAGACGCGAAGATTGCTGCCAGGACCCGCTCGCTCAGCCGCACGTCCAGCTGGCCCGAGACGCGCACAAGAACCCGCGCCCGGACCGCTTCGAGAATCCCCATCACGGCGAGCATCGCCCCGGCCAGCAGCGTCAGGACGAGCAGGGTCTCGTCGCTCCGGCTCGGCAGCACGCGGTTGTAGACCTGCATCATGTAGAGCGGCGAGACCAGCATCAGCAGGTTGATGAAGAAGCTGAACCCGCCGACGGTGACGAAGGCATCGCGGCAGGACGACAACGCTTCCCGGATTTCAGACTTGCTCTCGTTCATGGCCAGCCTTGTGTTCCCCGACCGCTTGCGTCATGCGACGGCCGCCGTCGCCGAACGACAATCCGCCCCGGCGCGCATACCCCCGACCGCTAAAGGACGAGTCAATATCGAAGCAACTCGTTAAGACTTGCTAATCACCCCTGCGTTTCGCCCGGATCGGCGGCGGCCCAGAGACGACGGTGCGGCTCATCGGGCGCCGGATCGGCGCCGGACCAGCCCTGATACGCAAAACATCCGGCAAATCGGTGTAAGAAAATTGTGGCTGGCGGTCTTGCCGTCGCGCCGGCAAAGCTGTCATCGCGGCCGCGCACACAAAGGCGAGCGCAATCGTTAGTTAAAACTTAACGAAAATTCACCATCGTCATTTCTCTGTTCCGGCCGTCATGCAACCAGCCGTTCGGGAGCGACATCTTATGGGCCAGGAGAATGCAACCGCGGACAGAATGAGCGGCGCGCTCCCGGGCGCCGCCGGATCGTCGCAGGTCCAGGTCGTCGTGCGGCCGCCGGTGGTTATCGATACCGAAATGAGGGCGCCGGACCGGCCGCCGGCCGACGCCGGACCGACCCCGCCGCCGCCGTCTCCGGCGCGACCGGGCGAGCTCGCCCGAAGCGTGAGCACGCACGCTTCCAACCGTCGCTTCGGCCGCATCTGGTACGTGCCCATCGCGGCGATCCACCCCACGCCGATCCAGCTCCG
Source organism: Lacipirellula sp. (assembly GCA_036381635.1). Taxonomy (GTDB): domain Bacteria; phylum Planctomycetota; class Planctomycetia; order Pirellulales; family Lacipirellulaceae; genus Lacipirellula. The sequence continues at coordinate 635 of DASVCM010000466.1, read as the reverse complement.
CAAGCGCTTTTCCGCCGACGAACTGCAACCGCTGGCGCACTCGATCCGCAACAAGGGAATGACCCAGCCGGTCCTCCTCCGCTGCCGCCGGGGGACGGCGGACGCGTTCGAGCTGATCGCCGGTTACCGCCGCTGGCAGGCGGCGATGCTCGCGGGCCTGTCGGAGGTCCCCGCCATCGTCATCGACCGCGTCGACGACAGGGAGGCGCTCGAGCTGGCCGTCGTCGAGAACCTGCAGCGTCGCGACCTCAGCGTGCTCGAAGAGGCGGAGGCCTTCCGTATCATGGTCGAGGAACACGGCCACACGCACGAGCAGGTTGCGGCGCTGACCGGCAGAAGCCGGAGCCACGTGTCGAACATCCTGCGTCTCTTGAGCCTGCCGGCCGAGGTGAAGGAGATGATCGACTGCGGCCGGATCAGCTTCGGCCACGCTCGCGCGCTGCTCGCCTCGGACTCCCCCACGCGCCTCGCGCTGCGAATCGCCGAAGAGCAACTGAGCGTTCGCGAGACCGAGCGGATCGTCAGCGCCGCGGAACGGACGCCGAGCGCGCCCGAACCGGCGGCGCCGGAAGCCCCGCCGCGCCCGCCTCTCCCGGTCTCCCGACCACCGCAGCCTGTTGAATCGCGACGGCCCG
>DASVCM010000465.1:0-3158 GCA_036381635.1 Lacipirellula sp. | reverse complement strand
GCGCGACCAGCGCGGCTTCTTCCCCTCGGGAATCTGCGGAAAGTGCTCGCCGCCGCCGGTCCATGAGAACCCGCCCGCCATCGGCCGATCGAACGTCACGCGCAGCACCTTGAGGCCCGGGCTGACGTCCTCCGCGCCGTTCGCCGGAACCATTTTCACAATCTGCGGCGCCCGGTCGGCCGTCTTGGTCGCCTCGCCGCTCGTTTTGAACCGATAGACGACCGGCTTCAGCGGAATGCCCGAGCGGCTGGTGAAGTTGATGTGGCTTGGGCTGTTCAAGCCAAGCTCGTACTCCGTTCCCGGCTGCAGCTCGACGGGAAGGAGGCAGGTCCGTCCATCGCGCGACCAGCGCGCCGCTTGCCCTTCCGCCGTCGGCGCGTCGCCAACCCACGAGAATCCTTCGCCCATCGGCATGTTGAAGGTGACGCGCAACGCCTTCGTCGCCGGATCGACCGCGACGGCGCCATTCTCCGGCTCCATCTCGACAACTTTCGGCGCACGCAGACTCCGTTCGACGGCAGGCGTCGCTCCTTCAGTCGTAAATGCCACAACTGCCGGCAGCGCCGGCATCCCTCGCTCGCTACGAAAGTTCTGAAAGCTCGTCGAGTTCACGCCGAACCGGTAGAACTGGCCCGCCTTCAGCCGCACCGGCAGCACGCACGTCCGCTTGTCGCGCCACTTCGCTTCGCGGCTTTCATCGATCGTGGGAAAGTGCTCGCCGCCGCCCGTCCAGCTCATGCCGCCTTCCATATTGCGATCGAATGTAAGCACAATCTCGGTGAGTCCCGGATCGACGTTCGTCTCGCCGAAGGCGGGCTTCGACTTGAACTTCGGCGGGCCTTTTAGCGCGCGATCCCGCGCAGGAATGGAAGCCGTGGATGACGCTGTCTGGCTCGCATTCTCGCTCGTGGCCGCAGCCGCCTCCTCGGCGGCGCCGGCGGCAGGCGGTTCGGCCATGGGCAAGAACAGCAGGGCGAAGACGCCCACGACCACCGCATATACGTAGCCACACCGTCGTCGATCCGATTGATAGTTCATGACAGCCTCCAATCGATGTTGCAGGTCGGCGCCTCGTTCGAAGACTCCGGCCATGCTCCCCTGAACCAGCGAGCGGCCACGCGCCGCCGACAGAATTCGCAGCAACGTTTCGCCGTAGCCCTGGGCGGGGCATTCTCCCGTTCGCAGCACGGCTTCGTCGCACGCGGCCTCGCGTTCCCGCCGCAGCCGAGCGTTGGCGACCCACACCAGCGGATGGAACCAGAACAACGCCTGAGCGACGACCTGCAGCCAGCCGACCCAAGGATCGCGCCGACGCCAGTGAACCAGCTCATGCAGCAGAATCGCTCGGCGATCCTCCGGCTTATCGAGCATCTCGCGCGGCGCCACAATCGCCGGCCGCATAACTCCGAACAGGTACGGACTCGTTGCTATCTCCGAGGCGTACAGGTCCGGCACGCGCCGCTCATGGAGCTGCATCGCGAGCCGTTCCAGCTCCACGCGAGCGGGCCCTTCGTCGATAAGCTCCATCCGCCGCGTCGAACGCCGCAACTGCCCATAGCGCCAAACGGCAATGGCGAGTAAGAGCACGCAGCCCACGCTCCACATCGCAATCGCCGCGATGGCAAGGTGCTGCAGAGTCAATCCGCGGGGCGTTTGTTGCTTCTCTCCTCGGGCGTTCGGCACTTCGGATGTAGTGCGGTCGGCGATAGCGCCGGCACGATTCTCCTTCGCGCCCGAGTTCAGCGTCTCAACGCGAATCGACAGGCCCGCCGCTTGCGCTTCATGCCTTAACGGCGAAATGCCCCAGGCGCCAATGCTCCACGGCATCCACAGCGACGTCGGCAAAAATACCTTCACCAGCACCACCAGCCACAAGGCATATCGCAGCCGCGGCGAAGCCCGGCCGCACACCGCAGCGGCCGCCGCGACGATTGCAACAAGCAGCGCTAGTTGCCACGTCGCCGCAGCAATCCAGGCGAGCCAGCCGTTTATCCAATCGCCGCTGATGAGCATGTTCATCGCCTGCCTCGCGATTTCTTCGGGCCTCGCCCGGCGCGCTTCTCGTCGAGCAACTGCTTCAGGCGCTTGATTTCCTCCTCCGATAGATCCGTCTCTTCGATGAAATGCGCAAGCACCGGCGACACGGCCTCGCTGACCACGCGGCTCACCACGCCGCGGATCTCCCGCCGCGTCATCTGGTCGCGCGGCGCCGCGGCGCGGTAGAGATACGAATTGCCGATCTGCTCGTAGTCGACGGCGCCCTTCGCCACCAGCCGCGACAGCAGCGTCTTGACCGTCTTCGGCGACCAGGCCGCCTCCTTGGGCAACCTCGCGATGACGTCGCGAGCGGCGGCCGGCCCGCCGTCCCACAGCACTTTCATCACCTGCCACTCAGCGGGCGAAAGTGCGGGCTGTTGTTCCGAACCGGATGAATCCATGACTAGCTTTCGCGGCGCGCTTCTTCAGAAATCGCTTCGCAGACATTTGACTACAAGTGTAGTCGTTTGTCAACGCGCATAGTCTTCTGGCCGGCAGATTTTCCTTGAAAGTGGCCACGACCTTCTCTATATATGAACGCTTGTCTATATGATCCCGCGCTTTGCCCAGAAAAAGGATTTGTAGGAGGCGTCTCCGACGCCGATTTCGCGCTCAACTACAACCGGTTGTGGGGCGTGCCGTCATCGCGGTCGGAGACCGCTCCTACAGACTTTTTTGGCAAAGTCCATGGCGGCGGGGAATTGCCCCGACATAGCCCCTCCTGCGTGAAGCCGGGACGTTGAGGCCGCCGGGCGCCTCGACGCCTTGGCAAAGCCCTTCAGGCCTTCTGGAGTGAGCCAGTTATGTCGCCAAAAATCGCGATTTGCGACAAAATTCCCGGTGACAAATCCTTTAGCCTCGAGTTATGTGATGGCAATCGCCTCCTTGAACCGCTTCCTGCCCCTACTGCTCATCCTGCTCGCGGCGTGTCTCGCGATTCGCCCCGCCCAGGCCGCCGACCCTCAGTTCGAGCTCAAGCCCCACGACCGCATCGCCCTGGTCGGCAACTCGCTCGCCGAGCGAATGCGGCTGTACGGCAACTTCGAGGCGCTATTGCACCTACGCTTCCCGAAGCACAACCTGGTGGTCCGCAACTTCGGCTGGCCCTGCGACGAGGTCGG
>DASVCM010000464.1:0-2562 GCA_036381635.1 Lacipirellula sp. | reverse complement strand
CGGCTGCCCCCAGTGGTAAAACACCTCGCCGAGCATGGCGTGGTAGCAGATCGAATCGACCCAGCGGATCGTCCCTTCGGGCCCGACCGACTTTACGGCGCCGGTGAAGCAGCGGTTGAATGTCCGCTGGGCGTCGCGCAGCTCGCCGCGGTAGAGCTGCTCGACGCCGATGTAGTAGTTTTGCGAGGGGACCGAGTCGCGAAACTGGGCGTGAGCCCTCGGCGGGCAAATGGCGAACCCGGCCGCGGTCGCCGCCGTTGCGAGGATCGCAACCTGGGCGAGCGGCCTCCAGCTAGCTGGTGCTTGCATTGTTCTCTGCTCCGAAGGGCCGGCGGACGGTGCGGGGCGTCGCGGCGCTGTCTCGCCATTCTAAACGGTTTGCCGCAGGAATGCTTGCTCGTGGCGAAATGCGGGCCGTTTGTTGGCCCCCGATCACTGACCGGGGGCTAAGTGTGAAGGACAAAGCCGCTGTCGCGGCAAAATCTCGAAGCGTTGTGAAAGTTTGTCGCTTGCGCGGCCGATAACGGTTGTAGGGTTCGGCAGCCGCGGTGCTGGCGCCGGTCCCTTTGGACTCCCCTCATGGAGAGTCCGTCAGAAAAAACTCCTCGTGCGACGCAGGTACGCAAGTGAAGACAACGACCTCCAAACGCTCGGGACGGCTGACCACGCTCGCCGGCGGCTGTTTGCTGCTGGCCTGTGCGGCGTCCACCGGATGCCAAATCGACGTGGCGGGCCAGACGCTGCCCAGTCCGTACCATCTGTCGGACGATGTCCAGTACTACGCCCCCGGTCCCGAGTTCAAGCTTGCCAACGAGGCGGCGGCCTTGGCCGAAGCGCGGGCGCTGGAGATCAGCGAGCCACAGGTCGAAGGCGTCGTACCCGTGCCGCCGCGGCCAGCCGTGGCGATACCGGCGCCGGCGGCGCCTGAGGCAGGGCCGGCTCCGCCGCCGGTCATCGTCGAATGATCTTGGCGAGGCGGAGTTCTTTGGCGGTCATTCGCAAATGGGACGCGCTGAGGGTGCGCACTTGGGATCGCCGCATCGTGAAGTTTTCGAGTAAGTCGGAGGGATTAACGCCGCTCGCTAATGTTCACTCTGAGGGGTGTGGGCTGCAGCGAGAATTCAGGGGGGACGGCGCCTAGCGTGGCAGGCGTCTGAGGAGTTGGCTGTGACTGGTTACGTCGCGGCGAGCGCCTCAGACGCCGACGCCCGCGGGGGCATTCAGGCTATAGGCTGTAGGCTGTAGGCTGTAGGAGTGCGACTGAGAGTCGCTTTCTCCTTCACCCCTTTCGGCGATGGCTAACCCTTGATTCCCTCTGACTGGCAAGAAGTCGCTCGCGCGATCCACGGCAGCGGCCGGCAGATGGTGATTGCCGTCACCGGCGGCGGGACAGGCGCCCTGGCCGCCTTGCTGCAAACTCCCGGCGCGTCGCGCAGCATTCTTGAAGCAGTCGTCCCCTACTCGCTCGCCGCCTTAATCGACTGGATCGGCGGCAAGCCCGATCAAGCGTGCAGCGACGCAACGGCGCGGGCCATGGCGATGGCGGCGTTCATGCGGTCGCGCGAATTGGCTCCCGAGGTCGACGTCGAAAAGCTGATCGGCGTCGGCTGCACGGCGAGTCTGGCGACCGATCGGCCGAAGCGCGGCGCGCGACGGGTACATTTGGCGATTCAGCAGTTTGATGCAACGTATGTGGCGAACTACTCCTTATCGCACCTGCATGCTGGCCGCGCCGAAGACGAGCAGGCCACAGCCGAGCTAATTCTTTCGCGGGTCGCTGCGACCTGTCGCGTCGATGCACTTGCGATCGGGCCGCCGGACTCTGTCGGGAACGGCGTAGTGGCGCCCGACGAGCAGGCGCAGGTCTTGCTCGGTCAGAGAAGTTGCACCGTATTGCGAGCTGGATCGGACAACGATTACTTCGACGAGGCGGACATCCCTGCGATTCGTCTTCTCTTTCCGGGAGCATTTAACCCGCAACACGCCGGCCATGTTCGTATGGCGGAAATCGCCGAGCGAAAGATTGGCGCAACGGCGACGTGGGAACTGTCGATCACCAACGTCGACAAGCCGCCGCTGGACTACATGACGATTGACGAGCGCGTCGAAGCGTTGCGGCTTGCGGCCCCGGACCGCCTGATCGCCTTGACGCGAGCCTCGACCTTCCGCGAAAAGGCGGAGCTCTTCCCCGGCGCCACATTCATCGTGGGCGCCGATACCGTCCTGCGAATCGCCGACCCCCGGTACTACGGCGGCGACGTCGCAAAGCGTGACCAGGCGATCACAGCGATTGGCGGTCGCGGCTGCCGGTTCCTGGTGTTTGGCCGCGAACTCGACGGGCGGTTCACGACGCTTGACGATCTGAATGTGCCCGAGTCGCTGCGCCGGCTATGCGACGGCGTGCCGGCCACCGAGTTCCGCGAGGACGTATCATCGACAGAGCTGCGTCAAGGCGGCGATATATAGCCGAGCCATTCTGGCTCGGCGAATTGCTGCCAATCGCCGGGTTTTTGTTCTTCACCGGGGCGCCCGGCCAGGATGGCCGGGCTATATATACTGGCG
>DASVCM010000463.1:0-5932 GCA_036381635.1 Lacipirellula sp. | reverse complement strand
GCTGGGTGGAAACTGCTGATGAAGGAGCAAGCAGGTAGACGGCGGGCGGTAAACGTTCTACCATCGGCGGCGGCCAACCGTCCAATGTAAATTTGAACGGCGCCGTCTTAATAGCTCCGTCGTTTACGACGGGGTAAATGGCCAGTGACGTACGCGGCCGAACAGACGGTGTTGCCGTAGCCGGAGCTTTGCCGAGGCCGATTCAATTCGCGGACCGATCGGCCTCGCCAAAGCGCCGGCTGATGAGACGTTCGGCGCTCGGCCGTTCATGTTCCCTCGCTGTTGACCCCGGCTTGAAAGCCGGGGCTAATAGGATCTGCGGCGCACCCTAACCTTCGCATACTCCGACGCCAGTCAATCTGAAATGCTCGACGCACTATCAGTTCTCGCCCAAGCCGCCGGCCAAGAAATCGACGGCCCGTTCATCCTCCGCGTGGTCAGCCGGATGATTCACATCCTCTGCGCGATCATCATCGGCGGCGGGCTGTTCTACCTCCGCTCGGTCCTCTCGCCGGCCGGCGCCGACGCCTGCTTTGCCGATCGCCGCAGCGTCTGGGCCCGCTGGGTGTCGGCCGCCTCGGGCCTGCTTGTCGTGAGCGGCCTCTACAATTTCTGGATCATCATGCAGAACTACAAGGAAGCCGGCGAGAAGCTGCCGTTCAGCTACCACATGCTCTTCGGCGCCAAAGTGTTGTTGGCCCTGTTCGTGATGTTCCTCGCATCCATTCTCGCGGGTAAAACGGCGGCTGCCGATCGGTTCCGCGCCAACATGGGCCGTTGGCTGAACATCGCCTGGACGGCGGTCATCGCGATCGTCGTCATCGGCGCGTTCCTGCGGACCTATCACTGAGTAGACAATCAATGGCCAACTCAGCGCGGACAGCCCCGACCAAGTCCGTCAGGACAAGGCGGACCCGCCGTGGCGGGCTTGGTCGGGGCTATTTGCGCCAACGGAGCTGCACATGGACAAGAAAGCTAAGAAACGCGTCGAGGTGATCCGCCAGAAGCTCGCGACGCTGCAGCAACAACTCGCCGGCGCCAAAATGCAGCCTGACGACCCGCAAGAACCGGCCCGCATTCAAGCGGAAATCGATAAGCTGCAGCAGGAGATGACGAAGCTGAAAGAGAGTTAAGGCGGCACGCCGCTTGCGGTTTAGCGCGGCGCCATCTGCCACTGTTTGATCGCCTCGATCGGCGCAAACAGCATCAGCACATTCAGCCCCAGGCTGTCGCGAATCAAGATCAGCAGGCCGACCTCGATCACAAGAAACAGCGCGAGCGATCCTTTCCATCCCATCCGCCGGGCGACCGCGAATCCCACGACGCACGCCAGCAAGTCGCCCAGCACGTTGACGACCGTGTCCCCCTCGTAGCCCAAGGCCGCGGTCGCGTCGCGATAACGGTTAATCACAAACGCCGAATTCTCGACCATCTCCCAGGTCGCCTCGATCGCCGTCGAGGCGACCAGCCGCGCCTGCCAGCTCCACCGCGGCGCCAGCCAGATGAGCGCCCAATAGAAGATCAGCCCGTGCTGCAGATGCGTGAGGCTGTACGGATCGAGCAAATGCTGCGAGGTGTGCGAGCTCCACGCCTGGGCGACGATAAACAGCAGCTCGCCGCACTTGCAGAACCACAGCCGCCCTTCCAGGCGAACGACCAGCGTCGTCAGCACGACAATGGCCGCAACCGCAACAGCCGCCCAGTGCTTCCTCAACCACGCGGGCGCCATTGTCGAGTGCCCTCTGCAAGGGAAACCCCTCCGGTCCCTCCCCCATGTGGGGAGGGTTGGGAAGGGGGACGACGCTGGTACACGCTGTAGAGCAGGCTAATCAGGCGGCCGGCTTGCGAACTACAACGCGTTGACGAGCATCGCCGCGTGTCACTGAATGGTTCATCGGCGTTGCCACGTCGGCAGAGACTTCGCGATGTCGTCCATCATCCTCAGTCTCGACGTCAAGTTCAAAGACTCTGTCCTGAGCTTGCGGATTACCTCGCTTCATGGCAACCCGCTCGTTCGGCGCCTCGCCGCTGTTAGATTCTGGCGATTGGGCCACCTGCTCGATGAACTCCGCGTCCGAGAACGCCTCCTTAACGCTCTCCTCGTCGATCACATCGCTGGAACCGCCGAAGATCGGCTCGGGCGGCCGGATCGCCGGCAGCGCTGCGGGCAACGTCGCCGTCGCAATCGGCAACACAACGCGTTCTCCAACAAGCTGTGGCGGCCGCGACCAGGATACCACGAGCGGCGGAACGAAACCCGCCATCTCTTGGGACGCCGCCTGCACGGTTTCAAGGTGCGTCGGTTCCAACAGCTCGACAAAGTCATACCCCGCCAGCGCAGCGCCAGGCTGAACGACGATCTCGATCACAAAGCTCGCCGTAACCGGCGTGCCGCCGCCGGAGCCGATCACCGCGGCGCCATCCTGCAACCCGGCGGGCTGCGTTTGGCGAATCGCATAAACGCCGGGCTCCAAGGCTGGGAACTGGTAGGCGCCCTCGTCGTCGGTAATGGCTTCAGCGAGCACTTCTCCTGCGTGGCTCAGCAGCTCCAGCCGAACCCCGCTGATCCCCGTGCCCAGGGAGGGCGTGGCGCCATCGACCTCGCCGACGGCATAAACGGTCCCGGCAATCGCCCCCGGCAGATAAATCACCGGCGGCTCGTCGCCGACTAGTTCATTGGCCGTCAGCCCGTCCGCCGAGAACAGCAGCCGCGGTTCCACCCATTCAAACGCCGGCCGACGCTGAAGCATAGAGAAGCGAGCGGGCATATCAGGCGGGAAGCGGTTGGAGGCCCGGCGCGCAAAGATGGCGCCGTGTATCTCCCTATCGACTTGCCGCGCTGGAGAGCGTGACCGCGTGCGAACCTGTACCGATTGCGCCGACGCTAGCAAGGCCCGCGACAACAAGGGAGGGCGAGGCTCCTGCCGAGCGGAGCGCTGGTTACGCGCTCCTGCGGCTCGGCAGGAGCTTCGTCCTCCCGCGCGCGGATTTTCACTTCGGCGTAATCCGCACCTTCGCCAGGTAGATGCTCGTCCGCCCCTCGTGGCTGGAGTAGTAGCTCAGCCACAGCAGCCCGTCGTGCCAGACCATGCCGGGGTAGCTGCAATCGCCGCCGGAAGGCAGCCTCGCGAGCGACTTCATCACGCCGTTTTTCACGTCGACCCAGGTAACGTCGGTGTGCGGCGAATCGCCGATAATCCGCCCGGCGCCGATCCAATGGCCGGCGGGCGTCTTGATGAAGTTCGGCCCGCCGAAGTAAACGCCCAAGTCCTTCCAATCCCACGAGAGATAGGGCGGCGTCGCGACGCCCAACAGCGCCGAGTTCTCCTGGCCGTCGCGCCGCTGCAGGCAGTAGGCGGCCCCGTCCTCGTCGAAGCGAATCCGCGCTTCGGTGAGCCAGCCGCCGCCGTGCGGCGCGGGGGCGTCCATGGTAATGGGCTCGTAGTTCAGGCCGTCGGCCGTGGTTTGCAGCGCGTAATGCTTCTGGCCATGCTCACTGCCGTAGGACATGCCATAGGCCTTACCCTCGTGCCACGTAACCCGCCACAACCATTGCGGCAGCGGCAGCACCAGCTTCGGAGCCGACCAGGTCGCGCCGTCGTCGGAAAAGCTCACTACCGTTCCGGTCGGATGCTGACCGTCGCGCACTTTCTGCGCGCCGCCGAGCAACATCAGCCGGCCATCGGGCGTTTCTGACAGGCACGCATCGCGAAGATCGTACTCCGCATGCTCCAGCAGCCCCGCCGATTCCCACGCCTTGCCGTCCGCCGAGCGAATCACCCGCAACTTCCCATGCGGGTCGACATGCCGCTGCCCCTCGCGAAAGGCGCAATACCACTGATCCTTGAACCGCACCAGATCGGTAAACGCACAATGCGGCGCCCGGTCCCAGATCTTTGTGACGTCGACAATTTCCGCAACAACCGGCGGTTCTGCAGCCCCCGCGTAGGCAACAAGAGCTTGCGCCAGTAGCAGCGCCGATACAAAGGTGCGATTGGCCATAAGGCGGATTTTTCAGAGTTAACCACGAAACACACGAAAAGGAATTAAGGGAGCTGGTCCGCAGTTCCGCAAACGCGCAGACGTCTACTCGCTGTTGTTTTATTTCGTGTGTTTCGTGTGATTCGGGGTTTCAAACACCGAAGGTTCGCATTAGTGGTTAAACAAAAACGCCGGGCTGTTGATTAGCGCCCACGCGAGGTCTTGCACCGCCATCAGCCGCGGGTCGGCGACCAGCCGCTGGGTCGCCTGCAGTTCGCGGTACTCGGCGTCGAGCGATAGGTAATAATCAAGCAGCTTCTGCGCTTCCGCGTCGCTAAGCCGGCGAGCGGCGAGCAGCGCCCGCCACTGCGGCGGATGCTCGTTGCGGAACAGCGGCGGCTCTTCGTCGGTCGCCGAAATCCGGAACCGCCCCAGCATGTGCGCTCCGTCCGGATATTGCTGGTCGAGCTCCACGATCAGCCGCGTCCCTTCTTCCGGCGTCAGCGGTCGCGAGAAGCGGAACACCGCGGTGCGATTCTGGCCGACGCCCCCCATGATCGCCCAGCCTGTCTCCGGCTTCCCGTCGATGGCGCCCGACACGTGGTAGCCGGGCTGATTGAAGTCCGCCTGGGCTTCGACGATCTTCAGCTTCCGCCGCTCGTCCGGCTTATCGACCGGCGACGCGAACACGCGCAGCCGCGACAAAACAAAGTTGCCATTTGGCGCCCTGCCGGGGCCCTTGGCGGGGAGCCGATCGTCAGCCAGCGCCTCAATCCGCAGACCGCGAATCGGCTGCGCCGGCGCCTCGGCGCGCACCGTGTAGGTCCCTTGGCCCGTGGCGCCGCTGGAGAAGATCGAGCCGTCGCTCTGGACCTCCAGTTGAGCGCCGACGCTGGAAGCCGCCTCCAGCGGTTCGAGCGTCTGCCAGCGCACGGGGCGATTCTCGATGCGCCATTGGTCGAAGCCGGCCGCCAGTGCATCCGTTCGCGCCTGCAGTGCGTCGGCAATCGCCGCGCTGGCCTTGCTTGGCGTCTGCAGCATTTCGACGCCGGCCGCACGCTCCTCAGCCGTCGGCGCCCGGTTCAGCACGCGCAGGAACACTTCGTCGACCAGCGCCCCATCGTCGGCCGTCGCCGCTTCAAGCTTGGCCAGCTCGCTATCAGGGTTGTTAATCGCCTGGGCAAACGCCGGCCCGTTGAGCAGCGCCATCACCGGCCCAAGCTGCAGCTCGCTCGTCCGCTCGCACTCGCACCCGCTTTCGCGGGCCGGTCGGCCAAGCTTCGACAATAGCCCGCTCTCCAGTTCAATCATCGGCCCGGCGACTTCCGCCGCCCGCGTTCCCGGCGGCACGCCGGGAATCTGCGTCACGCTGCCGACGACTTGATGGACGGCGTCGAACAGCGCCTCGGCGGGCAGCCGGCGGGGCAGGGCGTGCGAATAGTTTCGCTTGTCATCCGCGTTCCAGCGGTTCGTTTCGTGCGAAAGCTGATAAGTCCGCGACAGGCAAATCGTGCGAATGAGCTGCTGAACATCGAAGTTGCTGGCGATGAAGTCGTCCGTCAGCCGCTCGAGCAATTCGGGATTCGTCGGCGGGTTGCCGGCCCGGATGTCGTCAATTGGCTCGATAAATCCGACGCCCGTCAGGTGGGCCCACACGCGGTTCACGTAGCTGGAGGCGAAGTAGGGATTCTCAGGCGAGGTGAGCCACTCGGCCGCCTGATGCCGCAGCGGTTTCTCCCCTTCTCCTGCTTTAGTGTCGAACGCCGCCAAATCGCCCACCTTAAACGGGAACTTCGGCGCCGCCGCTTTGCCGGTCCGCAGGTGGATCATCTCGCCGTCGCCGCCGTCGTCGATGATCTCAAACAGCGGCCGCGCATCCTCGACGGCCGATCCCGCAATCACCCGGTCGCCGCTCTCGGGGTCCTTCTGCAGCCGCACGTCGGCGAAGAAT